>NZ_JAIGQA010000012.1:0-79659 GCF_019733245.1 Streptomyces sp. WAC04114 | reverse complement strand
GCACCTCACGCCCCGCCCCAGGCGACCGCCCCGCCGCCAGCGCAGCCGCATACGCCCCGGGATGCTTGACGTTCCACCACCGCACCCCGCCCACGTGACTGTGCGCGCCGGGCCCGGCCCCCCACCAGTCGGCCCCCCGCCAGTACAGCTCGTTGTGCAGGCACCGCCCGGCCCGCGAGGTCGCCCAGTTCGACACCTCGTACCACTCGAAGCCCGCGCCCGAGAGAACCTCGTCCGCGATCAGGTACCGGTCGGCATGCACGTCGTCGTCGGTCATCGGCACCTCGCCCCGACGGATCCGCCGCGCGAGCTGCGTCCCCTCCTCGACGATCAACGCGTACGCGCTGACGTGATCCGGCCCGGCCCCCATCACCGCGTCCAGCGACGCCCGCCAGTCGTCGTCGGACTCCCCCGGCGTGCCGTAGATCAGGTCGAGGTTCACATGGTCGAACCCGGCCGCCCGGGCCTCCGCCACGCACGCCTCGGGCCGCCCCGGCGTGTGCGTACGGTCCAGCACCTTCAGCACGTGCTGCCGCGCACTCTGCATCCCGAAGGAGATCCGGTTGAAGCCCCCCTCGCGCAGGGCGGCCAGATACGCGGGGTCGACCGACTCCGGGTTCGCCTCGGTGGTGACCTCGGCGTCCTCCGCCAGCCCGAACTCGTCCCGCACGGCCTTCAGCATCCGTACGAGATCCCCGGCGTCCAGCAGCGTGGGCGTGCCCCCGCCCACGAACACCGTGCGCACGGGGCGCGGATCGTCGCCCAGTACCTTGCGCGCCAGTCGGACCTCGTCGGCCAGCGTCTCGGCGTAGTTGTCGCGGGACGCCAGCACCCCGCCGGTGCCGCGCAGCTCGGTCGCGGTGTACGTGTTGAAGTCGCAGTAGCCGCAGCGGGTCGCGCAGTACGGGACGTGCAGGTAGAACCCGAGCGGGCGGTCGGCGGCCCCGGCGAGCGCGGACGCGGGCAGCGCGCCGTCGTCGGGGACGGGCTCGCCGTCGGGGAGTGCGGAAGGCATGCCTTCCATTGTCCAGCACCGGCGCGCCCGCTCCGCCCGGAGCGGCTCTCAGTCCGCCTGGAGGACCAGCAGCGCGAGATCGTCCGCGGGCGGGCGCGCCCCGAACTCGTGCACCAGGCGCTTGATCCGCTCGGCTATGAGCTCCGCGTCCAGCCCGGCGCACCCGGCCAGGGCCGTCGCCAGCCCGTCCCCGTCGTCGAACTGGCGGGAGCCCGAGCGGCGCTCGGTCACGCCGTCGGTGACACACAGCAGCGTGTCCCCGGAGCGCAGCTCGAAGGTCTCGCTGGTGTAGGTGGCGTCCTCGACGACGCCGAGGAGGGTCTGGGGCTGCGCGGCCGTGTGGACCTCGCCGCCCGCCCCGAGCAGCAGCGGCAGCGGGTGCCCGGCGGAGGCGACGGTGCAGCGGACGCCGCCGTCGAAGGGCACGAGCTCGCCGTACAGCAGGGACAGGAAGCGCGTCTGGGGGCCGTCCCCGGGCGGGGTCGGACGCGCGCCCGCGGCCACCAGCGCCCGGGCCGCCGCGTCGGCGGCCTCCGTGGCGTCGTCGAGGAGCAGCTGGTTGAGGCGGTCGAGGACGTCGGCGACCCGATAGCCCTCGCGGGCCAGCAGCCGCAGCCAGGGGCGGGCCAGACCGATCACCACGGCCGCCTCGGGCCCCTTGCCCTGGACGTCGCCCACGGCGAAGCACCAGCGGCCGTCGCCGGCCGGGAACAGGTCGTAGAAGTCGCCGCTCGGGCCGCCCTTGTCGCACGGCTCGTAGACGAGGGCGCTGCGCATGCCGGGGATCTCGGCCACGGCGCCGGGCAGCAGGCCGCGCTGCAGGACGGCGCTGATGGTGGCCTGGCGGGCGTACTGGCGGGCGGCGCCGATGGCGAGTGCGACCCGGCGGCTGAGGTCCTCCGCGAGGCCGGTGATCTCGTCGGGGAAGCCGGCCTTCCCGGAGCGCCCGATGACGAGGGTGCCCAGCGGGCGTCCCCCGGCGACCAGCCGGTACGCCAGGGCCGAGCCGGGCTCGCTGTCGCCGAGCGCCTCGCCGGGCCAGGGGTAGTCGACGGGTCCGGACCTGCCCTGCTCCCGGTTGCGTTCGAACGGGGACGACGACCCCGTCGGGTCGAACGGCTGCGGCGGGTCCTTCTCCAGGACGCGGCGCAGCTCCTCTATGCGGTTCTCGCTGCCGTGCCAGACCCGGGCGAGGCGCGGTCCGCCCGCGCCCGCTCCGCCGCTCCAGCCGCCGCCGGTGGCCTCGTCCTCCAGCCACACCGCGCACCAGTCGGCCAGCCGGGGCACGATCAGCTGCCCGGCGAGGGCCGCGACCAGGTCCTCGTCGAGCTGCCCGGCGAGCAGGTCGGAGGCCTCGGCGAGGAAGGACAGGGCGCCGCGGCCGAGCCAGGCGCCGTCGGGCCCGTTGCGTCCGTCGCGGTTCTCGTGCCGGTCCCGCCAGTCCCGTAGGTCGTTCCAGTCGCGCAGGCCACGGTCCTCCCGTAAGGCGGGCCAGTCCCGTGCCTCTCCGCCCACCCGCGAGTCCCACGTCTCTGCTCCGTCACACAGGTCCCATGTCTCTCCTCCGTCGCGCAGGCCCCACGGGTCGCCTCCGCCACGCCAGGCCCGTAGGGCCTCCACCGCCTCGTCGCCCTGGCACGACCCGGACGCCGGGATCTCCGCCGACGTCTCGTCGCCCGGGCGCGGGTCGGGCGCCAGGATCTCCGCCACCCGCAGGCCGCGCGCCAGCGCGTGCTCCCCGGCGTACGCCTCGATCTGCTCGCCCGCCGCGCACCCCCCGGCGGGCAGCCGCGCCCAGACGGTCTTGCGGCCCGTGCGGTAGGTGATCCCCCACGCCTCGGAGAGCGCGCCGACGAGCCGCAGGCCGCGCCCGTACTCGGGGGTGTCGTGCGGCGTCTCCGGCTCGCCGCCGCGCGGGGCACGGGAGGGGTGGTGGTCGGAGACCTCGACGACGAGCGCGGCCGTGTCCGGGGTGTCGCCCTCCAGCCGGCACTCCATCTCGACGTCGGTACCGGCGTGCACGACGGCGTTGGTGACGAGTTCGCTGACGACGAGCGTGGCGTCGTCGGCGAGGCGGTCGGTGAGGTGCCCGGCGCCGGGCAGGCCGAGCCCGGTCCACTCGGTGAGCGCCGAGCGCACCAGGGCGCGTGCGGCGCCCGGCGCGGCGGAACTGCCGGACAGGGTCGCGCACGCCCGCGCACGCTCCGGTGCGGGCGCCTCGGAGGTGAGCGCCCCGGCGGACGGCGTGATCACCTCCGCGGACGGTGCGGGCTCCTCGGAAACGGGCCCCTCCTGGACGGGCACGGGCGTCTCCCAAGCGTGTGCAGGCGCCTCTGAGGCACGGGACGCGGTCTCCCGTTGCGTCGGAATGGCCCCCATGGACAGCTCCCCGGGCAGTTCGTACGAATACGCCACAGTCGATGCCGACAGAGTGACAGACTGGCCCCGCCCATAAGCGCCGAGTTACCGAAGTGGGCCGCCATGAGTGAGAACAGTGCTACTCCTGTGGTCGAAGACCGGCACGAAGACGGTCAGATTCGTGCATCCGATCTGCGGCCCCTGCTCGCAGCCATGACAGCGGCACGTGACGGTGATTTCACCAAGGTTCCGGAATCCGGCCACGGCATCGTGGCCGAACTCACCACGGTCTTCAACCAGATCATGGACCGCAGCGTCCACTTCACCTCCGAGACGCGGCGCGTCAGACGGGAGCTGGTGCGGCACGGCCGGCTCGACGAGCGGCTCTCGGCCAGCCCGGGCCAGGGGCTGTGGACGTCCCGGGTCAACGATGTGAACCAACTGCTCGACGCCCTGGTCGCCCCGGCGGCGAACGCCACCCGTGTCCTGGACGCGGTGGCCGGCGGCGATCTGACCCAGCGGGTCGATCTGCACGACGGGACGCGGCAGTTGCGAGGCGACCTGCGCCACCTGGGCCGGGCCGTCAACAAGATGGTGGACCAGCTCTCCCTGTTCACCGGCGAGGTGACGCGGGTCGCGCGCGAGGTCGGCACCGAGGGCAGGCTCGGCGGCCGGGCCAAGGTGCAGGGCCTGTCGGGCAGTTGGCGGGACGTGACGGAGGCCGTCAACACGATGGCGGCCCGGCTGACGGCCCAGGTGCGGGACATCGCCGCGGTGACGACGGCGGTGGCCCGGGGCGACCTGACCCGCACGGTGACGGTGGAGGCGACCGGCGAGCTGCTGGAGCTGAAGCTGACCGTCAACACGATGGTCGACCAGCTGTCCGCCTTCGCCGACGAGGTGACCCGAGTCGCCCGCGAGGTCGGCACCGAGGGCCAGTTGGGCGGCCGGGCGCAGGTGCGCGGCGTGTCCGGGGTGTGGAAGGACCTCACCGACAACGTCAACTTCATGGCGTCGAACCTCACCTCGCAGGTCCGCAACATCGCCCAGGTGACGACGGCCGTGGCCAACGGCGACCTGTCCCAGAAGATCACGGTCGACGCGCAGGGCGAGATCCTGGAGCTCAAGTCGACCATCAACACGATGGTGGACCAGCTGTCCGCCTTCGCCGACGAGGTGACCCGCGTGGCCCGCGAGGTCGGCACGGAAGGCAATCTCGGCGGCAGGGCTCAGGTCCGGGGCGTCTCCGGCGTCTGGAAGGACCTCACCGACAACGTCAACTTCATGGCCGACAACCTCACCTCCCAGGTGCGCAACATCGCCCTGGTCTCCACCGCCGTCGCCCAGGGCGACCTCGGCAAGAAGATCACCGTGGAGGCCAAGGGCGAGATCCTGGAGCTCAAGTCCACGATCAACACGATGGTCGACCAGCTGTCCGCCTTCGCCGACGAGGTGACCCGCGTCGCCCGCGAGGTCGGCACCGAGGGCAACCTCGGCGGACAGGCGCAGGTCAGGGGCGTCTCCGGCGTCTGGAAGGACCTCACCGACAACGTCAACTTCATGGCGCTGAACCTGACCTCGCAGGTCCGCAACATCGCCCAGGTGACGACCGCCGTGGCCAACGGCGACCTGTCGAAGAAGATCACGGTCGACGCGCGCGGCGAGATCCTGGAACTGAAGGACACCGTCAACACGATGGTGGAGCAGCTGCGCGCCTTCGCCGACGAGGTGACCCGCGTGGCCCGCGAGGTCGGCACCGACGGGCGGCTCGGCGGCCGGGCCCAGGTGCTGGGTGTCTCCGGCGTCTGGCGGGACCTGACGGACAACGTCAACTACATGGCCGACAACCTCACCTCCCAGGTGCGCAACATCGCCCAGGTCGCGACGGCCGTGGCGCAGGGCGACCTGTCCCGGAAGATCGACGTGGACGCGCGCGGCGAGATCCTGGAGCTGAAGACGACCATCAACACCATGGTCGACACGCTCTCCTCGTTCTCCTCCGAGGTCACGCGGGTCGCCCGCGAGGTCGGCTCCGAGGGGCAACTCGGCGGCCAGGCCCGGGTCGAGGGCGTCTACGGCACCTGGAAGCGCCTGACGACCAACGTCAACGAACTCGCGTCCAACCTCACCACCCAGGTCCGCGCCATCGCCGAGGTCGCCTCCGCCGTGGCCCAGGGCGACATGTCCCGCTCGATCACCGTGGAGACGCAGGGCGAGGTCGCCGAGCTGAAGGACAACATCAACCTGATGGTGGCCAACCTGCGCGAGACGACCCGTGCGAAGGACTGGCTGGAGTCCAACCTGGCCCGGCTCGCCGCCCTGATGCAGGGCCACCGGGACCTGATGGAGGTCGCCGACCTGATACTCCGCGAGCTGACCCCGCTGGTGAACGCCCAGTACGGCGCGTTCTACCTGGCCGACCCGGAGGAGGACGGCGCGACGGTTCCCACCAAGGGTCTGGCCTTCATCGCCGGCTACGGCGCCGCCCAGGACGCGACCGTCGAGACCGGCGGCCTGCCCGTGCACGGTCTGGTCGCGCAGGCGGCCCGGGAGAAGAAGCGGATCCTGGTGGAGGGCGCCCCGCCCGACTACATCAAGATCAACAGCGGTCTCGGCGAGGCGGCCCCGACCACGATCGTCATCATCCCAATCCTCTTCGAGGACAAGCTCCTCGGCGTCATCGAACTCGCCTCGTTCTCCCGCTTCTCCGATGTGCACCTGGCGTTCTTCGACCAGTTCGTCAACACCATCGGCGTCGCCATCAACACGATCATCGCCAACTCCCGCACGGAGTCCCTGCTCGGCGAGTCCCAGCGCCTGGCCATGCAGCTCCAGGAACGCTCCGACGAACTCCAGAAGCAGCAGGGCGAACTCCAGCGCTCCAACGCCGAACTGGAGGAGAAGGCCGCCCTGCTGGCCACGTCCTCCCAGTACAAGTCCGAGTTCCTGGCCAACATGTCGCACGAGCTGCGCACACCGCTGAACTCCCTGCTGATCCTGGCCCGGCTGCTCTCCGACAACCCCGACGGCCATCTCTCCGACCAGGAGGTGCAGTTCGCGACGACCATCCACCGCTCGGGCTCGGACCTCCTGCAACTGATCAACGACATCCTGGACCTGTCGAAGATCGAGGCCGGCCGGATGGACGTACGCCCCAAGCGGCTCCCCCTCATCAAGCTGCTCGACTACGTCCACGCCACGTTCCGCCCGCTCACCCTGGACCGGGGGCTGGCCTTCGAGGTGGCGGTGGGCGAGGACGTACCGCGCGAGATGTTCTCGGACGAGCAGCGCCTCCAGCAGATCCTGCGCAACCTGCTCTCGAACGCGATCAAGTTCACCGCGAACGGCAAGGTCGAGCTGCGGGTGGACCGGGTGCAGGACGCCGAGCACCGCTGGGTCCGGGACACCGACGACGTCATCGCGTTCGCCGTGTCCGACACCGGCATCGGGATCGCGCCGGAGAAGCTCCCCGTGATCTTCGAGGCGTTCCAGCAGGCCGACGGCACCACCAACCGCAAGTACGGCGGGACCGGCCTCGGCCTGTCCATCAGCCGGGAGATCGCGGGCCTGCTCGGCGGGCGGATCGTCGCCGAGAGCGAACCCGGCAAGGGTTCCACGTTCACCTTGTACGTGCCCGTCGTCAGCCCCGGGCACACGGCTCCCGCGCCCCTCCCCGAGGACCGCGCCGACCTGCCCCTGCCGCTCCAGCCGACCACCGGGCCCTTCCCGGTCGCGCACGACACGGACGACGCCTGGCCGTCCCCCACGAAGCTGGAGGCGTGGACGTCCGGCAGGCCGGGCCGGATCCTGGCCGGCCGGCGGGTGCTGATCGTCGACGACGACATCCGCAACGTCTTCGCCCTCACCCATGTCCTGGGCCGGGTCGGCATGACCGTGCTCTACGCGGAGAACGGCCGTGAGGGCATCGAGACGCTGGAGCGCAGCCCGAACGTCGAACTGGTCCTGATGGACATCATGATGCCGGAGATGGACGGCTACGAGACCATCTCCGCGATCCGCCGCACACCCCGCTGGACGGGCCTGCCGATCGTGGCGCTGACCGCCAAGGCGATGCCCGGCGACCGGGAGAAGTCCATCGCGCGCGGCGCCAACGACTACGTGCCCAAGCCGGTGGACATCGACCGCCTGCTGACGGTCGTGTGCGAACTGCTGGACCCCGAGGGCACGGAAGAAGAGGCATGAGCGGCACGGCCACCCACCCCGAACGCGCCGGAATCCTCCTGGTCGACGACATGGAGGACAATCTGACCGCCCTGGAGGCCGTGCTGGCCTCCCTCAACGAGCCGCTCTTCCGGGCCCGTTCCGGCGAGGAGGCCCTGAAGGCCCTCCTGCGCCGGCCGATCGCCCTGGTCCTGCTGGACATCCGCATGCCCGGCATGGACGGCTTCGAGACGGCGTCCCACATCAAACGCCTCGCCAGACCCGGGACGTCCCGATCATCTTCCTCACCGGGGCGGACGACGACTCGGGCTACGCCTTCCGCGGCTACGCGACCGGCGCCGCCGACTACGTGACCAAGCCGTTCGACCCCTGGGTCCTCCGGGCGAAGGTCAGCGTCTTCCTGGACCTCTACCGAAAAGGCAGGGAGGTGGAACGCCTGCGCGCGGAGGTCCAGGACCTCAAACGCCGGGTGGGACAGGTTCCTTAGGGGCGCGGGGAACTGCGCGACAAGCCACAGCTGGCCCATAGCCGCCACACGTCCCCCGCCTCCCTACGCCTCGCGAGAGCCCTCGTACATCTCCTCGATCAGGTGCTTGTACTCCCGCTCCACCACCGGCCGCTTCAGCTTCAGGCTCGGCGTGATCTCACCGTGCTCGACGTCGAGGTCGCGCGGCAGCAGCCGGAACTTCTTGATGGTCTGCCACCGCTGAAGCCCCTCGTTGAGCTGCTTCACGTAACCGTCGACCATCTCGACGGTCACCGGCGCGGCGACGATCTCCGCGTACGGCTTCCCCTCGAGCCCGTTGTCCTTGGCCCACTCGGTGATCGCGGCCTCGTCGAGCGCGATGAGCGCCGTGCAGAAGTTCCGGTCGGCCCCGTGCACCAGGATGTTGGAGACGTACGGGCAGACCGCCTTGAACTGCCCCTCGACCTCCGCCGGGGCGATGTACTTGCCGCCCGAGGTCTTGATGAGGTCCTTCTTGCGGTCGGTGATCCGCAGGTACCCGTCGGGCGACAGCTCGCCGATGTCCCCGGTGTGGAACCAGCCGTCCGGCTCCAGCACCTCGGCGGTCTTCTCGGGCAGCTTGTGGTAGCCCTCCATGATGCCCGGGCCGCGCAGCAGGATCTCCCCGTCGTCGGCGATCCGCACCTCCGTGCCGGGCAGCGGCTTGCCGACCGTGCCGGTGCGGTAGGCCTCGCCCGGGTTCACGAAGGACGCGGCCGAGGACTCGGTCAGGCCGTAGCCCTCCAGGATGTGGATGCCGGCGCCCGCGAAGAAGTAGCCGATCTCCGGCGACAGCGCGGCGGAGCCCGAGACGCACGCACGCAGGTTGCCGCCGAAGGCCTCGCGGATCTTGGCGAAGACCAGCGCGTCGGCGACCTTGTGCTTGGCGCCCAGCCCGAACGGCACGGACGCGGTGCCGGTCCGCCGGAAGTTGTCCTGCGAGACCTTGGCGTACTCGCGGGCCACCTCGGCCGCCCACTGGAAGATCTTGTACTTGGCGCCGCCGCCGGCGCGGGCCTTCGCGGCCACGCCGTTGTAGACCTTCTCGAAGATGCGCGGCACGGCCGCCATGTACGTCGGCTGCACCACCGGCAGGTTCTCGATGATCTTGTCGACGCGGCCGTCCACGGCGGTGACGTGCCCGACCTCGATCTGCCCGGAGGTCAGCACCTTGCCGAAGACGTGCGCGAGCGGCAGCCAGAGGTACTGGACGTCCTCGGCGCCGACCAGCCCGGTCGCGGCGATCGCCTTCGCCATGTACGACCAGTTGTCGTGCGGCAGGCGCACGCCCTTGGGGCGGCCCGTCGTGCCGGAGGTGTAGATGAGGGTGGCCAGCTGGTCCTTGGTGATCGCGCCGACCCGCTCCTTGATCAGCTCGGGGTCCTTCTCCAGCCGGGCCGCGCCGCGCTTCTCCAGCTCGTCCAGGGTGAGGATCCAGTCGGCGGTCTCGACACCGGCCGCGTCGATCACCACGACGTGCGTCAGCTCGGGCAGCTCGGCGCGCTTCTCCTTGGCCTTGGCCAGCTGCTCGGCGTTCTCCGCGATCAGCACCCGGCTCTCGGAGTCCGACAGGATGTACGCGGACTCGTCGGCGTTGGTCTGCGGATACACCGTGGTCGTGGCCGCGCCGGCGCACATGATGCCGAGGTCGGCGAGGATCCACTCGAGCCGGGTGCCGGCGGCGAGGGCGACGCGCTGCTCGGCCTGCACGCCCAGCTCGATGAGTCCCGCCGCGATGGCGTAGACCCGCTCGGCTGCCTGCGCCCAGCTCAGCGACTTCCACTCCTCCGGCCCCTGGCCCGCGGACGCTGGGACCGGATACCGATAGGCCTCGGCGTCCGGCGTGGCCGCGACGCGCTCCAGGAAGAGGCCCGCCACGGAGGGCGGACGGTTCTCGATCAGGGTCTGTGTGTCGCTCACGACATCCTCCGGGGCCCGCGACGATGCGGCTGGCTCAGGTGCGGCTGGGTGGCACTCACGAGATGCAGGTCACGCCCGTTGTTTAACTCGTGAGTAACTATCGAGCAGGGATCAGAGTAAAGGGCGACCGGCCGCCGCGTAAGGGTCCGCGGCCTGTCACTTCGTACAGAGAGCTACCCACATACGCACAGGAGCCCGCCGCACTTTCGCACGACGAGCCCCTGTTCAACCCGGATTGCGGTGTAACCCTCGGTAATCCGTGACTACTTCTTGCCCTTGCCCGACCCCGCGCTGTCATCGCTGGACAGGACCGCGATGAAGGCCTCCTGCGGAACCTCTACGGAACCCACCATCTTCATTCGCTTCTTGCCCTCCTTCTGCTTCTCCAGCAGCTTGCGCTTACGCGAGATGTCACCGCCGTAGCACTTGGCGAGGACGTCCTTGCGGATGGCGCGGATGGTCTCGCGGGCGATGACCCGGGAGCCGATGGCGGCCTGGATGGGCACCTCGAAGGCCTGCCGCGGGATGAGCTCGCGCAGCTTGGCGACGAGCCGCACACCGTAGGCGTAGGCGGCGTCCTTGTGGGTGATCGCCGAGAAGGCGTCGACCTTGTCGCCGTGCAGCAGGATGTCGACCTTGACCAGGCTGGAGGTCTGCTCGCCGGTGGGCTCGTAGTCGAGCGAGGCGTAGCCGCGGGTCTTGGACTTCAGCTGGTCGAAGAAGTCGAAGACGATCTCCGCGAGCGGCAGGGTGTAGCGGATCTCGACCCGGTCCTCGGAGAGGTAGTCCATGCCGAGCAGGGTGCCGCGCCGGGTCTGGCACAGCTCCATGATCGAGCCGATGAACTCGCTCGGCGCCAGGATGGTGGCCCGCACGACCGGCTCGTAGACCTCCGAGATCTTGCCCTCGGGGAACTCACTCGGATTGGTGACGGTGTGCTCGGTGCCGTCCTCCATGAGGACGCGGTAGACCACGTTCGGCGCGGTGGCGATGAGGTCGAGGCCGAACTCGCGCTCCAGCCGCTCCCGGATCACGTCCAGGTGCAGCAGGCCGAGGAAGCCGACGCGGAAGCCGAAGCCGAGTGCCGCGGACGTCTCCGGCTCGTAGACCAGCGCGGCGTCGTTGAGCTGAAGCTTGTCCAGGGCCTCACGCAGCTCCGGGTAGTCCGAGCCGTCCAGCGGGTAGAGGCCGGAGAACACCATGGGCTTGGGGTCCTTGTAGCCGCCGAGCGCCTCCTCGGCGCCCTTGTGCTGGCTGGTGACGGTGTCACCGACCTTGGACTGGCGGACGTCCTTCACCCCGGTGATGAGGTAGCCCACCTCGCCCACGCCGAGGCCGTCGGCCGGCGTCATCTCCGGCGAGTTGGTGCCGATCTCCAGCAGCTCGTGCGTGGCGCCGGTGGACATCATCCGGATGCGCTCGCGCTTGTTGAGCTGGCCGTCGATGACACGGACGTACGTCACGACACCGCGGTAGGAGTCGTAGACCGAGTCGAAGATCATCGCGCGGGCGGGCGCGTCCGCGACACCGACCGGCGGGGGGATCTCGGCGACGACCTTGTCGAGCAGCGCCTCGACGCCCAGGCCCGTCTTGGCGGACACCTTGAGCACGTCGTCGGGGTCGCACCCGACCAGGTTGGCGAGCTCCTCGGAGAACTTCTCGGGCTGCGCGGCCGGCAGGTCGATCTTGTTCAGCACGGGGATGATCTTGAGGTCGTTCTCCATCGCCAGGTAGAGGTTGGCGAGGGTCTGCGCCTCGATGCCCTGGGCGGCGTCGACCAGCAGGATGGTCCCCTCGCACGCGGCGAGCGACCGGGAGACCTCGTAGGTGAAGTCGACGTGCCCGGGGGTGTCGATCATGTTCAGGATGTGCGTGTCGTTCTTGTCGTGGGTGGGGGCCCACGGCAGACGCACCGCCTGTGACTTGATCGTGATGCCACGCTCGCGCTCGATGTCCATGCGGTCGAGGTACTGGGCGCGCATCTGCCGCTGCTCGACCACTCCGGTCAGCTGGAGCATCCGGTCGGCGAGCGTGGACTTGCCGTGGTCGATGTGCGCGATGATGCAGAAGTTGCGGATCAGAGCCGGGTCGGTACGGCTCGGCTCGGGCACGTGGCTGGGGATCGCGGGCACGCAGGGTCCTGATTCTTGAGGCGTCCGCAGTGTCTGCGGTCTCGGGTCGGATCGATACGTAGCCTCCATGGTCCCACGGGTGGGGACCACGGACGGGTTTGGGCCGCGGAAGGGGCCGCTGGTAGCCTGGGTGGCTGTGCCTCATGCCCTCTCGCAGGAGGCACGACCTCAAGAAATCACCCGGTGCGGGAATCGTGCGGTGTCCGTGCGGCCTCGTGCCAGAACCTGAGAAGGCTCATTCGTGGCGAACATCAAGTCCCAGATCAAGCGGATCAAGACCAACGAGAAGGCTCGGCTGCGCAACAAGGCCGTCAAGTCCTCCCTCAAGACCGCGATCCGCAAGGCCCGTGAGGCTGCTGCCGCGGGTGACGTCGAGAAGGCCACCGAGTACCAGCGCCTCGCCGCGCGTCACCTCGACAAGGCCGTCTCCAAGGGCGTCATCCACAAGAACCAGGCTGCCAACAAGAAGTCTGCGCTGGCTCAGAAGGTCGACGCGCTCAAGGGCTGACATCTGATGTGACGCCGGAGGGAATCGAGCGGGCCCTCTCTCATCCGCTCCCGTCCGGCACCCCCGGATCCGCGCGCGGCCTGCGTTCGCCACGCGGGCGCGGATCCCGCAGCTTGAACCGAAGGCCCCGCCTGCCGCCCTTCCCCAGGGCGGCCGGCGGGGCCTTCGGCCTGTTCAGGACCAGAACTCGTTGTTCTTGTCGATGTCCTCGACGCACTCGTCGAGGTCGGTGACCTTGTCGCCGACGATCCGGAAGACGATGCAGCCGGTGTCGTCGAGGCTCTTGCCGTTGCGCTCGGCCCTGAAGCGGGTCATGCCCACCGCGTGACCGCGGCCGTCGACAGCGATGCCGATCAGGTCGGCGCGCATCGTCCCGTTCGTCTCCGCACCGAGCCGTTCGTACATCTCGATGATCGAGTCCACCCCTTTGAAGTCGCCCGACAACGGGTGATCACCGGGCACGTGGTGGGTTGCGTCCCCCGCCATCAATCCGCGCAGGGTGTCCATGTCACCGCGCGAGAAGGCCTCGAATCCCTTACGGACCAGTGCTGCGTGCGGGTGTTCAGCCATGTCCCTCGCCACCTCTCCATCACTCGGCGACGTACGGCTGATACACCCGATTCTCCTCTTCGGCAGGAGGAGGGCGACTCGATCACGGCACAGTGGAGAGATGGACGCAGACGACACGAGCGCACCGGCCCTGGTCCGCGCGGCGACCCGGCTCCCGGCCCAGGACCTGGAGCGGGCGCGGCGCTTCTACTCGGAGAAACTCGGTCTGGACCCCGTGGACGAACGCCCCGGCGGTCTCCTCTACCGCTGCGGCGGCGCGGAGTTCGTGCTGTTCCTCTCCACGGGGGCCTCGCCCGGCACCTTCACGCAGATGGCGCTGGAGGTCGAGGACATCGAGGCGGCGGTCGCCGAGCTGAAGCGGCGCGGCGTGGCCTTCGAGGAGGTCGACGCCCCCGGCTTCCGCACCCGGGACGGGATCGCCGAGGTCGAGGGCAACTACCCGAGCAAGGGCGCCCGGGGCGAACGCGGCGCCTGGTTCCACGACAGCGAGGGGAACCTGCTGGGGATGGGGGAGCCGGTGTTCTGAGGCGGGCGGTCGCTGGAGGGCTCCGCATCGGGCGGGCCATCGCCGGGGGCGGTCCCTGGAGGGCTCCGCATCGGGCGAGCCATCGCCGGGGGCGGTCGCTGGAGGAGTCCGCATCGGGCGAGCCATCGCGAGGGGCGGTCGCTGGAGGACTCCGCATCGGGCGAGCCATCGCGAGGGGGGGTGGTCCCTGAAGCGAGCCGTACCTGACGTACCCGATGCGAGGGCAGCCCTCTGAAGCGAGCCCTGCGGCCCGGCCAGTTGTGGCGCTCCGTGGAGCGAGCCGTACGGGGACGGCCCTGGAGGAAGGTCGCCGAGGCCTGTCCCCATCGGCCCGGGTCCCGCTAGCCGCGTCCCCTGGAGCGGGCCGCCCTGGCAATGGTGACCACCGCCTTCTCCAGCGCGTACTCGGGGTCGTCGCCGCCGCCCTTCACGCCCGCGTCCGCCTCGGCCACGGCGCGCAGCGCGATCGACACCCCGTCCGGAGTCCAGCCGCGCATCTGCTGCCGCACCCGGTCGATCTTCCACGGCGGCATGCCCAGCTCCCGCGCGAGGTCGGCCGGGCGTCCCCCGCGGGCCGAGGAGAGCTTGCCGATCGCCCGGACGCCCTGTGCGAGCGCGCTCGTGATCAGCACCGGCGCGACCCCGGTCGCCAGCGACCAGCGCAGCGCCTCCAGGGCCTCCGCCGCCCGCCCTTCGACCGCCCGGTCGGCGACGGTGAAGCTCGACGCCTCGGCCCGCCCGGTGTAGTACCGCCCGACGACCGCCTCGTCGATCGTCCCCTCGACGTCCGCGACCAGCTGCGACACCGCCGAGGCCAGCTCCCGCAGATCGCTGCCGATCGCGTCGACGAGCGTCTGGCACGCCTCCGGCGTGGCGGATCTGCCCGTCGCCCTGAACTCGCCCCGCACGAACGCCAGCCGGTCCGCAGGCTTCGTCATCTTCGGGCAGGCCACCTCACGCGCCCCGGCCTTGCGCGCGGCGTCGAGCAGCCCCTTGCCCTTGGCCCCGCCGGCATGCAGCAGCACCAGCGTGATCTCCTCGGCCGGGGCCCCGAGGTACGCCTTCACGTCCTTGATCGTGTCGGCCGACAGATCCTGCGCGTTGCGTACGACCACGACCTTGCGCTCCGCGAAGAGCGACGGGCTCGTCAGCTCGGCGAGCGTGCCGGGCTGCAACTGGTCCGGGGTGAGGTCCCGTACGTCCGTGTCGGCGTCGGCGGCCTTCGCGGCGGCCACCACCTCCTGCACGGCACGGTCGAGGAGCAGGTCTTCCTGGCCCACGGCGAGCGTCACCGGGGCGAGGGGGTCGTCATTCGCAGTCTTCCTGGCCATCGCGCCAAGCATCCCACGCGCCACTGACAACGGTTCCCGACGGACCGGGCCACGGACCGGGCCATGGCCCTACGGACCGGGCCACGGCGTCACGGACCAGGCCGGGCGCGCAGACCAGGCCGTGCGCGCACGCGGAACCGGGGAGCCGCTACGGCTCCTCCCGCCAGCCCTCCCACTCGTGGGCCAGCCCGTCCAGCTCCGCGGGATCCAGCCGCTCGTCCTCGTCCCGCAGGACGACCAGCCACTGGGCGTCCTCGGCGTCGTCCTCGCCGGCCAGCGCGTCCCGCACCAGCTGCGGCTCCTCGACGACCCCGAACCGCTCCCGCAGCGCCTCCACCACCTCTTCCGCGGCGTCACGGTCGGGCAGCACCAGCACATGTCGCACATCACTCACGCCGGACATTGTCCGACACCGCCCCGCGGCCCGGCCGCTCAGCCCTTGCGAACGACCTGCACATCGAGGTCGACCCTGATGCTCGGCCCCACCACCGCGATACCGCGCGCCGGCATGGTCTGCCGGCTCACGGTGAAGTCGTCCCGGTGCAGCTCGGTCGTGGCCCGGCAGGCCGCCCGCACCTCGCCCTCCATGCCGTTGCCCGGCCCCGGGTACTCCGTGTCCGGCGTGACCGTCCGCGCCACGCCGTGCAGCGACAGCGCCCCGGTGACGGCCCACCGGTTCCCGCCCTTGTGCACGAACACCTATGGCCCCCGCGAACGACTTGAACCGCCCGTGGATCCGGGCCAGTAGCCCCGTGTGGGCGGAATGGACCTCTACGCGGGATTTCGCAGCGCCGGCACCTTGTCGAGCTCGATCCCGAACCGCTCCCGGTACACCGCGAGGATCTCCTCGTCCGCCTCCAGCTCCCGCTCCTCCCGCGTCCCGTCGGCCGCCGTCACCGTGAGTTTGCGCCCGCTGAGCGTGATCCGCCCTCCTTCCTCCGTCACCCGCGAACAGACCAGCGACCGCGTGAAATGCGACACCGACGACGTGCTGTGCCACCACGCCCCGGCCACGAAGTCACCGAGCACCCGCGGCCGCGTCTCCAGGCGGTACTGCGCTCTGCCGTCCCGGAAGACGTCCAGGTCCGCCGCCTCCACCGTGCCGTGCCCGCCGCGCACCCCGGCCGCGTCCGGCCCCGCCTCGACGATCCGGAACGTGCCCCCGGGGTCCTTCTGCTCACCCCGGTCCCCGAACGCCAGCGGAAGGTGGCTGTGCGCCCCGAACCCGACATCGGCCAGCCAGTCGCCCCCGTCCACCGTCCGTACCCGCAGAGCGAGATGGTCGTACGGGATCCCGAGCCGCCCCTCCTCCCCGTACACCCGCGCCGCCAGCAACGCCACGTCGTATCCCAGCGCCGCGAGCAACGCCCCGAAGGAGCCGTTGAGTTCGTAGCAGAACCCTCCCCTCCGCGCGCCCACCACCTTGTCCAGCAGGCGCTTCTCCTCCAGCACGATCTCCTCGCCCAGATGGATCGAGAGATTCTCGAACGGCACGGTCCGCAGGTGACGCAGGTGCAGTTCGCGCAGCGCGTCGACGGTGGGCCACGCCGGGGGCTCGGCTCCCAGTCGGCGGAGATAGGCATCAACCTGTGCTGAGTTCATGCCCTCAGTCTCGCGCCACCCTCAGCTCTCCGCCCCCTCCCGCGACCGCGAGCGCGCCGTCCCGGTCCGTCCGCAGCACCGCCGCTCCCCCGGCGCGCAGCGCCGCGACCGTGCCGGGCGCCGGGTGCCCGTACGAGTTGTGCTCGCCGCAGGAGATGAGGGCCAGCCTCGGGGCCGCCCGGCGTATGAGCCCCGGGTCCTGGTAGGCCGAGCCGTGGTGGGCGACCTTCAGCACGTCCACACCCTCCAGCGCCTCGGCCGCGGGTGATCTCGCCAGCGCCCGCTGCGCCGGGGGCTCCAGGTCTCCGAGGAGCAGCAGGCGCAGTCCGGCCGTGCGCACCAGCATGGCGACGCTGGCGTCGTTCGGCCCCTCCGGCACCGGCGGATGGAACGGTAGGACTCCTGGCAGCGTCCCCGGCGGTGTCCACGGAGGGGGGTCCGGCGGCGGGTTCGGAGGAGGGCCCGGCGGCGGGCTCGGGGGCGGCCACACCACCTGCCAGGACAACTCCCCCGTGCGCCGCTGCTCCCCGACCGCCGCCCGCGTCACGGGGATCCGCCGCGCCGCCGCGAGCCTCCGCACGAACGCGGCCTGGTCGGCGGGCTCTTCGAACCCCGTCGTCTCGATCGCGCCCACGGCCCGGCCACGCAGCACCCCGGGCAGGCCGGCCACGTGATCGGCGTGGAAATGGGTGAGCACGACCAGCGGGATCCTGCTGATGCCCAGTGAGCGCAGACAGTGGTCGACGAGCCGCGGGTCGGGCCCGGCGTCCACCACCACACCGGTCCCCTCGCCCGCCGCGAGCACCAGGGCGTCGCCCTGCCCCACGTCACACATCACCAGCCGCCAGCCCGGCGGCGGCCAGCCCGTGACCGCCCGGGTCAACGGCGGCGGCTGTACCACCGCCAGCGCCAGCAGCAGTCCACAGGCCGCGCACCACCAGGGGTGCCCGAGCAGCCGCCGTCCGACGAGCACCACGGCCAGGGTCGCGGCCAGGAGCAGCGCCGCGCCCGCCCAACTGCCCGGCCAGTCCACTCCCCCGCCCGGCAGCGCCGCCCCGGTCCGGGCGATCCGCGCGATCCATCCGGCGGGCCAGTGCGCGCACCACGCGAGGGCCTCGGCCACCGGCATCGCCACCGGCGCCGTGGCCAGCGCCGCGAACCCCAGCACGGTCGCCGGGGCGATCGCGAACTCCGCGAGCAGATTGCAGGGCACCGCGACCAGACTCACCCGCGCCGACAGCACGGCGACGATGGGCGCGCACAGGGCTTGCGCGGCCGCTGCGGCGCCCAGTGCCTCGGCCAGTCGCGGCGGTACCCCGCGCCGACGGAGTCCGGCGCTCCAGCGCGGCGCGAGCGTGAGCAGAGCACCGGTCGCCACGACGGACAGCAGGAAGCCGTAACTCCGCGCCAGCCACGGGTCGTACAGCACCAGCAGCAGGACCGCCGTCGCCAGCGCCGGGATCATCGACCTCCGGCGGCCGGTCGCCAGGGCGAGCAGCGCCACGGCTCCGCAGGCCGCGGCGCGCACCACGCTCGGATCCGGCCGGCACACGATGACGAACCCGAGCGAGAGCACGCCCCCGAGCACCGCCGTCCCGCGCAGCGAGATGCCGAGCCGGGGCGCGAGACCCCGCCGCTCGACGTGCTGCGCCAGGCCCGGCGGGCCGAGCAGCAGCGCGAGGAGGATCGTGAAGTTGGCCCCGGACACGGCCAGCGTGTGCGTGAGGTCGGTCTCCTTGAACGCCTCCTCCAGCTCCGGAGTGACCCGCGAGGTGTCCCCGACCACCAGGCCGGGCAGCAGCGCCCGGGGGTCCGCCGGCAGCCCGTCGGTCGCCTCCCGCAGCCCGGCGCGCAGCCGCCCGGCGAGCCGCTGCGGCCCCGAGGGCTCGCCCACCACCTCCGGTTCGCCCTGGTCCCGCACCCGCAGCACGGCCGCGATCCGGTCGCCGCCCGTCATCGCGGGCGCCAGCCGCGCACCGACCCGCAGCCGCGTCGACGGCAGCAGGCCGAGCCAAGCCGACCGCCCCCGCCCGCCGGTGACCCGGCGGGGCGACGCCGTGTCCACGTCCACGATCACCAGCACCGGCGCCCGTGTCGTCACCGCCGTGCCACCCGCCGTCTGGACGCGCAGTACATCGGCGTCGATCAGCACGGCCGTCGGAGCCACGTGATCGTCCCGGACCTTCGGCCGGGTGAGCCGCGGGTCGGATGTGAGCTCGACCTCGGCCGTCACCGTCGCGTACTCCCGCGCCAGGCCGGGCACGGGCCCCCGGCGCACATCCGCTCCGTGCAGCCCGGCCGAGGCGGCGGCTGCCGCGACGCACAGCAGCAGGGCGGCGGCGGAGGCGCGCGGCCAGGACGCCACCGGCGCCTGCCGGACTGGCCGGGCCCGCCGGTCTCGCCGGGCCATCGGCAGCAGGCCGACGGCCACCAGGCAGCCGATCACGAGGCCGTACACCCACGCCGCAGACGCGTCGAGCACCAGCGCCGCCGTGCCCCAGGCAGCGAGGGCGGGTGGTACGAGCCGCAGGTCCGTCGGGCCCTCCTGGCGTGGCCGGGCGGTGCCTAGACGGGTGCCGGAGGAGGCGTGCACGGGTGACCGGGTCGGACGGAGCCCGGGCGCGTCCTCGTCCTGCCGCGCCGGCGGGCCGGGGAGGCGGTTCCTCATGGCCGTACGAGGTCGCGCAGGTCGGCGAAGCGGCGGTCGCCGATGCCGTTCACCTCGCGCAGCTCGTCCACGGAGCGGAAACCGCCGTGCTGCGTGCGGTAGTCGATGATGTGCTGCGCCAGCACCGGACCGACACCCGGCAGGGTGTCGAGCTGGTCCGCGGTGGCCGTGTTGAGGGAGACGGGGGCGGCCGGCGCGGCTGCCCCACCCGCCGGGCCGCCGGAAGCCGTACCACCGCCCGCCCCGGGAGCCGGGGCGGGAGCCGGTCCGCCCACGATCACCTGCTCGCCGTCGACGAGGAACCGGGCGCGGTTGAGCCCGTCGGTGTCCGTGCCGGGTTTCACCCCGCCCGCCGCGTGCAGCGCGTCAGCGACCTGCGAGCCGGCCGGCAGCCGGTGGATCCCCGGTTCGCGCACCTTGCCGCCCACATCCACGACGATCTCGGGCGCCCCCGCTTTCACGGACCCGGCGGAGGCCCCCGAGGCGGCACCGGCAGGCACCCTCGCAGCGCCAGGGCCGTCCTTCCCTCCGGCCTGCCCGCTCTCCTGCCCCTCCCCGTACGGCACTGCCGCCCGCACCACCTCCGGCGGTCGCACGGGCTGGGTCCGGCCTGCCCAGAAGTGCTGCACGGCGAAGGCCGCGGCGACGACGAGCACCACCGTCAGCGCCAGCACGCTCCGTCGCTCCAGACCGCACCTGGCCTGCAACCACAGCGGCATGCGCTCCCGCAGCGCCGACCCGGCCCGCTCCCGCCAGGCTCCCCCACCCGCGCGGACGTCCTCGCCCCGGAGACCGCCCATGGGTTCCGCCTCCAGGTCAGGGAGACCACCCATGGATTCCGCGACCGCCGCGCGTCCGCCAAGCCCTCGCGGAGTCCCGTCGAGGCCGACGGACCCCGGCGGCCCCTGCCCCGACTCCCGCCGCTCCCCGGCCGGTTCGACCGGCTCGGCCCACCCAGGAGGCCCACCAGGCCCTGGGCGCTCCGGCCGCCCTGCATGCCTTCCATGCCTTACGCGCTCTGCCGGCCCCGCATGCCCTGCGTGCTCTGCAAGCCCTGCGTGCTCTGCAAGCCCGCCGAACAACACCACCGCGCGCCGCCGCAGTTCCTCAGCGGAGGCATGACGCTGCTGGGCCCGCCCGCGCGCGACAGGCGGGCGTCGGTGATGACGGACGCGCCCGTCGGACGCCGGATGACGGCCCGGCCCACTGGTCGCGGTCGCTGTGCGTGAACGTGATCGAAGTGCCATGCGACGAGGATCGGCCACTTCGGCCACCCCGCGATGATCTTGGTCAATTCCCGGGGACAATCCCCTGGTTGTGGATAACTCCGTCGCTCACACGGGCGACCGAAGCCCCACAGCAACGTTCACCGGGGCGAAACCACGACCCCCAGCAGCCCGGGTCCCGTATGCGCCCCGATCACCGCTCCGACCTCGCTGACATGGAGATCGGCCAGCCCGGACACCCGCGTCCGCAGCCGGTCGGCGAGGGCCGACGCCCGGTCCGGGGCGGCGAGATGATGGACGGCGACATCCACCTGTGCGCTGCCCGCGCGGTCGGCCGCGATCTCCTCGAGGCGGGCGATCGCCTTGGACGCGGTCCGCACCTTCTCCAGCGGCTCGATACGGCCGTCGGTCAGTTGCAGCAGCGGCTTCACCGCGAGCGCCGAGCCCAGCAGGGCCTGCGCGGCACCGATACGCCCGCCGCGCCGCAGGTAGTCGAGGGTGTCGACGTAGAAGTGGGCGGAGGTGCCCGCGGCTCTCTTCTCGGCGGCCGCGACGGCCTCGTCGACCGTCCCGCCCGATTCCGCGGCCTCCGCAGCGGCAAGCGCGCAGAACCCGAGCGCCATCGCGATCATGCCCGTGTCCACCACCCGCACCGGCACCGGCGCCTGCCGTGCGGCCACGACGGCCGCGTCGTAGGTCCCGGAGAGCTCGGCGGAGAGGTGGAGGGAGACGATGGCGGTGGCGCCGGACTCGGCGACCTTGCGGTAGGTCTCCTCGAAGACCGCGGGACCGGGCCGCGAGGTCGTCACGGGGCGCCGCTTCTGCAAAGCCTGGGCGAGGGCGCGGGTCGAGATCTCGGTGCCCTCCTCCAGCGCCCGGTCGCCGAGGACCACGGTCAGAGGCACCGCGGTGATGCCGTGACGCTCCATCGCCCGGGGCGGCAGGTAGGCCGTTGAATCGGTGACGATCGCGACATGGCGGGACATGAGCTGGAGGTTACCTGCCGTAGCGTCCGTGCGGCAGCCCGACCCCCGCGCCCTGCGGGGCCGCTGGCCGGATCAAGTGGTGCTCTCGGGGCGGGGCTTCTTCTGCCAGGGGTAGGTCGGGCGCGCCGCGGGCGGCGTGATGGCGGGCCGCGCCGGCTCCTGCTCGGGGCTCGACTGCTCGGTGTCCGGCCAGGTCTGCCCCACCGTGGTGGCCTCGGCGGGGGGTGCCTCGGGCCAGGGCGGCGGCGCGGCGGACTGCGGCGACGAGCCCGGCCGCGAGGAGGACGTGTGCTGCCCGGAGGCGGCGGACTGCCCGGAGGCGGCGGACTGCGGCGAGGAGGCGGGCTGCGGCTCCGGTGCCGTCCAGTGCCGCAGGGCCCCGGACTCCAGGTCGATCTGGGCGCTGAGCGAGTCCAGGTCGTCGTCCGCGAAGCGCCGGGCCCGGTCGCGGGCCGCCCAGCGCAGCGAATCCGCCGAGTGCGTGATCTGTTCGGTGCGCTCGCGCAGCCCGGGCAGCCGCTCGCGGAGCGCGGTGCGGTCCGGCTCGGACTCCAGGCGCCTCAGCTCGCCGTCCAGCTCGTGCCCGTGCGCACTGAGCCGCTCGAAGAGGCCGAGGGACTCCTTCAGGGACTCGTCCTCGGCGACGGCCGCCTGCAGCGCGTCCTGCGTGGCCCGCATCGAGGTGCGCAGCTTCAGCCGGAGCTGGGCGAGTTCGCCCGCGGCGCCGGGCTGGGCGAAGGACTTGGCGCGCAGTGTGTGGTCCTCGACCGTGCGGCGGGCCTGGGTGATGCCGCGGTCCACGCCGCGCTTGGCGGCGCCGACCACCTTCACCGTGGCGTACGCCCCGAGCCCGAGAATGAGCACGAAGAGCAGGGCGAAGACTGCGATCACTGCTTCCACAAGGGCTCCTCCTCAGGACGTCGCGGCGCCTTGCGTCGCTCTTCAACGGTAAACGCAACGGGCAGGTCCGGAGTTCCAGAAAAACCCCGAACCTGCCCGTAGGGGACCACCCCGAGAGGGATCCGGCCCCCGAGCGGAACCGAGAACGGTCCAGCCCATGGGCGGCCCACCCCCGAGAGCGGCCGTACGCCCGGCGGCTACGCCGGAACGATGTTCACCAGCTTCGGCGCGCGCACGATCACCTTCCGGATCCCGGCACCGCCCAGCGCGGCCACGACCTTCTCGTCGGCCAGCGCGACCTTCTCCAGCTCGTCGTCGGAGATCGACGGCGAGACCTCCAGCCGCGCCTTGACCTTGCCCTTGACCTGCACGACACAGGTCACGGTCTCGTCGACGACGTACGCCGGGTCGGCCACCGGGAAGTCCTGGTGGACCACCGAGTCGGTGTGGCCCAGCTTGCGCCACAGCTCCTCGGCGATGTGCGGGGCCAGCGGCGCGGCCATCAGCACCAGGGCCTCGGCGACCGGCCGGGTCACGGCCCCGCCCACCTTGGTCAGGTGGTTGTTCAGCTCGGTGACCTTGGCGATGGCGGTGTTGAACCGCATGCCCTCCAGATCGCCGCGGACCCCGTCGATCGCCTTGTGCAGGGCGCGCAGCGTCTCTTCGTCGGTCTCGGCGTCGACGACGGTCGGTTCGCCGGTCGCCTCGTCGACGATGTTGCGCCACAGCCGCTGCAGCAGCCGGAACTGCCCCACCACCGCGCGCGTGTCCCACGGCCGGGAGACGTCCAGCGGGCCCATCGCCATCTCGTACAGGCGCAGTGTGTCGGCCCCGTACTCGGCGCAGATCTCGTCCGGAGTGACCGCGTTCTTCAGGGACTTGCCCATCTTGCCCAGCAGCCGGGAGACCTTCTCGCCCTGGTAGTAGTACGCGCCGTCGCGCTCCTCCACCTCGGCGGCCGGCACCGCGATGCCGCGGCTGTCGCGGTAGACGTAGGCCTGGATCATGCCCTGGTTGAACAGCTTGTGGAACGGCTCGGCGGACGAGATGTGTCCCAGGTCGTACAGGACCTTGGACCAGAACCGCGCGTACAGCAGGTGCAGCACGGCGTGCTCGGCGCCGCCGACGTACAGGTCGACGCCGCCGTGCGGCTGTCCCTCGCGCGGGCCCATCCAGTACTGCTCGATCTCCGGGTCGACCAGCTTCTCGGAGTTGTGCGGGTCCAGGTAGCGCAGCTCGTACCAGCAGGAACCGGCCCAGTTGGGCATGGTGTTGGTCTCGCGGCGGTACGGGCGCGGGCCACGTCCGTCGCCCAGGTCCAGCGTGACGTTGACCCAGTCCTCGTTGCGTGACAGCGGCGTCTCGGGCTGCGTGTCGGCGTCGTCCGGGTCGAAGGTGCGCGGCGAGTAGTCCTCGACCTCGGGCAGTTCCAGGGGCAGCATCGACTCGGGCAGGGCGTGCGCGATGCCGTCCTCGTCGTAGACGATCGGGAAGGGCTCGCCCCAGTAGCGCTGGCGGCTGAACAGCCAGTCGCGCAGCCGGAAGTTGACGGTGCCCTCGCCGACGCCGGACCGCTCCAGCCACTCGGTGATGCGGGCCTTGGCCTCGGCGACGTCCAGGCCGTCCAGGCTCACCTCGTCGTTCGAGGAGTTGATGATCTTCGCGTCGTACGACGAGAAGGCGTTCTCCCAGGTCGAGGTGTCCGTGCCGCGGCCGTCGGTCGGCTCGACGATGCAGTGGATCGGCAGCTCGAAGGCGCGGGCGAACTCGAAGTCGCGCTGGTCGCCGGCCGGGACGGCCATGATCGCGCCGGTGCCGTAGCCCATCAGGACGTAGTCGGCGATGAAGACCGGGACCTGCTCGCCGTTGACCGGGTTGGTGGCGTACGCGCCGATGAAGACGCCGGTCTTGTCCTTGGCCTCGGCCTGGCGCTCCACGTCGGACTTCGAGGCGGCCTGGGCGCGGTAGGCGGCGACGGCCTCGCCGGGGGTCGCGTGGCCGCCGGTCCACACCTCGTGGGTGCCCTCCGGCCAGGCGGCCGGGGTGAACTTCTCGACCAGCGGGTGCTCGGGCGCCAGCACCATGTAGGTGGCGCCGAACAGGGTGTCGGGGCGGGTGGTGAAGACCGTGATGCGCTCGCCGTCGATGGGGAAGTCGACGCGGGCGCCCTCGGAGCGGCCGATCCAGTTGCGCTGCTGCAGCTTGATGGCCTCGGGCCAGTCCAGCTCGGTCAGGTCGTCCAGCAGGCGGTCGGCGTAGGCCGTGATGCGCATGTTCCACTGGCGCAGCTTGGCCTTGAAGACGGGGAAGTTGCCGCGCTCGGAGCGGCCCTCGGCGGTGACCTCCTCGTTGGCCAGCACGGTGCCCAGTCCGGGGCACCAGTTGACCGGCGCGTCGGAGGCGTAGGCCAGCCGGAACTCGCCCAGGACGTCGGCCTTCTCGGCGGCGCTCAGCTCGCTCCACGCGCGCGTGTGGCCCGGTACGGGACGCTCACCGGACTCGAACTCGGCGACCAGCTCGGCGATCGGGCGGGCCCGGCGGGCGTCGTGGTCGTACCAGGAGTTGAAGATCTGCAGGAAGATCCACTGGGTCCACTTGTAGTAGTCCGGGTCGATCGTGGCGAACGACCGGCGCTTGTCGTGGCCCAGGCCCAGCCGGCGCAGCTGGGACTTCATGTTCTCCATGTTGGCTTCGGTGGACACGCGCGGGTGCGTGCCGGTCTGCACCGCGTACTGCTCGGCGGGCAGGCCGAAGGCGTCGAAGCCCAGGGTGTGCAGGACGTTGTGGCCGGTCATCCGCTGGAAGCGCGCGAAGACGTCCGTGGCGATGTAGCCCAGGGGGTGGCCGACGTGCAGGCCCGCACCGGAGGGGTACGGGAACATGTCCATGATGTACTTCTTGGGCCGGGCGGCGATCTCCGGGTCACCGGCCAGGTCGCCCTTGGGGTTGGGTGCGGCGTAGGTGCCGTCGGCGTCCCAGAAGTCCTGCCAGCGTGCCTCGATCTCGGCAGCCATGGCGGCCGTGTAGCGGTGCGGCGCCGCCACCTCGGAGGTGACGGCGGGGTTCGTCTCGCTCATGATCCTCAAAGCTCCATCGATCGTCTCTGCCTGCGGCTGTCTGGTTCGAGAAACGAAAAATCCCCTCACACAGGAGGGGACGCCGCGCCGATGCCGGCCACTCGACTCGTCCGGTGGCCGGGACTGATCAGCGCGGCCCGCTAAGCAGAAGGCGTACGGCACGCATGGCGCTAGGGTACCGCAGGCCCTCAGCGCACCGCGACGCGCTTCCTGGGCCCGCCCCGGAGCCCGAAAACCTGAACCAAGGTCAAGAGTTACTTCGCGTAACAGCCAGTAAGGGACATCACACCAAGCACATTGTCCTTTGATAACAGCGCAATAACTCAAAGCTCGTACTGATCGGTATGGCTCCGCTTAGAGTTCGGCAGCGGGACCGCTGCTTTCCCGAACCGCTCGGAGTGCCCCCATGAACCCTCATCGCAGTAACACCTCCCTACACCGGGTCGCCGGGATGTGCGGAGGCTTGTCGTGAACCCCTACGACTCCACGGCAGACGACTCGTTCGCCGAGTTCCTCAACTTCGGTGCGGGCGTGCTGTCCCTCGTGTGTCTGACGTGCTCGGTGATCTGGGGCCTGATCGCCCAGGACCGGGTCCTCCTCGACACGCGTCGACGCATCCTGGCGCAGGCCGTGCACCGGACCACGGCCGTCGCCTCGATCGTCTTCCTGCTGGTGCACATCGGCGTGAAGCTGGCACTGGCCCACACCTCGTGGATCGCCGCGGTGATCCCCTTCGGGCTGGCGTTCACCGACGAGGAGCTGGTCGGGGGCAGGTCGTTCCTGATCGGCCTGGGGACTCTGGCAGGCATGCTCATGATCTTCGTGGGCATCACCGGTGTGCTGCGCAACCGCTTCGCGTCCCCCGCACCCGTCGCGGCCCGCTGGCGGGCCATGCACATGCTGGCCTACCCGGCCTGGTGCGCCGCCCTGGTCCACGGCCTCTACGCGGGTCGCTCGGCCAAGCCGATCTTCGTCATCCTGTACTGCCTGTCTCTGGTCGGAGTGGCCGGCGCCCTCGCCCTGCGCGCGGCTCCGCGCCCGGTCAAGCGCAAGTTCGCCGACAAGATCGCCTCCCTGATCGGCCCCGGTGAGGGCCAGGGCCGCAGGGACCTGGAGGAGAGCCGCGCCCGGGCGGCGGGCGGGTTCGCGCTCGGCGACCAGGGGGGCGGCCGGGGAGCGTCCGCACGCGCCGCGGCGTCCCCCTCCGGGCCGCTGTACGAGAAGGCGGAACGCGCCGCGGCCAAAGAACCGGCGAACGGCTTCGCCGCCGCCTACCGGGCCGTCTCGGCCCCTCCCCAGGGCGGGCAGGCCTTCGCACCCGGGCCGACCACCAGCATGCAACTGCCGCTGGACATGCAGCCCACTGAGACCATGCCGACCGTGGACGGCCCGTCCAGCACCTCGGGCAGCTGGCCGATCCCGTCCCCGCCACCGGTCGGCGAGGCCCCGCCGTCGGCCTACGACCCGCTCCAGGACACAGGCTTCAACATCCCGCCCTACGACCCCATTCAGGACACCGGACAAAGCATCCCGGCCTATGGCAATCCAGGCGCCGCCGGCTACGGATCGAGTGACGTGTACGACACGGGTGAGACGAATGCGGTCTACGACACGTACTACCCGAACGACACGTACAACAGCGGTCCCGCCAATGAAACAAACCCCGGTGCGTCCTACGACTTCGACGCACCGGGATCGGGCGAACCTTGGAACACGCCTTCCGGAGGCTTTAAGTGAACGAGGCCCTGCCCGACGTACCCGAAGTCCGCGTGGTCGGTCTTCCCCAGCTCACGTCGGGCTTCGACCTTGTCGATCGGCTCGATCTGCCCATGCACCTCAAGGTGCACGGGCCGCTCGAGCCGATGGGCGGTGAGCAGCTCGCGCAACTCGCCGAACGCATCAACCTGAAGGGCCGCGGCGGCGCGGGCTTCCCCTTCCACAAGAAGCTGCGCTCGGTCGCCGACGCGGCGATCAAGCGCGGCGTCCGGCCGGTCGTCGTCGTGAACGGCAGTGAGGACGAACCGGCCTGCCGCAAGGACACGGTGCTGATCAACCGTGCCCCGCATCTGATCCTGGACGGCGCACTGCTGTGCGCCGAGGCCCTGGGTGCCCGCACGCTCGTGGTGGGGGTCACCCGTGAGTCGACTCAGCGCTCCATGGAGGCCGCCCTCGCCGAACGCGGCCTCAGCAACGGCCGCCGGTCGGCGCTTCGCGCGCGTGTCCAGCGCAACCCGGTCCGCATGGTCACCGGTGCCGCCGCGTCGCTGATCCGCTCGATCGACGGCGGCCCGGCCGTCCCGCCCGGCCGCAAGGTCAGCGCCTCGCAGAACGGCGTCGGCGGCGCACCCACGCTGCTGTCCAACGCCGAGACCTTCGCCCAGCTCGCGATCGCCGCCCGCATCGGCCCGGAGCGCTACGGCAACACCGGCCTGTACGACGAGCCGGGCACCGTCATGCTCACGGTCTCCGGCGCGGTCGCCCGTCCCATGGTGATCGAGGTCCCGACGGGCGTGCCGCTGCGCTACGTCCTGCAGCTCGCCGGCGCGCCGCCGGTGCCGCAGGGCGTGCTCACCGGCGGCTACCACGGCAAGTGGATCGACGCGGCGACGGTCAACGAGGCGGTCGTCTCCCGCAACTCCCTGGACGCCGTGGGCGGCGCGCTCGGCGCCGGCGCGATTCTGCCGATCACTCAGGACACCTGCCCGCTGGGCGAGTCGCTGCGGGTGGCGCAGTGGCTGGCCGAGGAGAGCGCGGGCCAGTGCGGCCCCTGCTACCTCGGTCTGCCGGCCGCCGCGCGCGGCCTGGAGGACATCCTCAACGGCGGCGGGCCGGCCGCCCTGGAGGCCCTCAAGCAGGTCGCCAAGAACGTGAAGCGGCGCGGCGCGTGCTCGCACCCGGACGGCTCCGCGATGTTCATCGAGTCGACCATCAAGGCCTTCACGGACGATCTGGCCGCCCATGTCCTCGGCAACGGCTGCGGACGGCCCGTGGAGGGCGTTCTGCCGCTCTTCGAGGGGGGCAGGGCCCCCACGGGCATCCCGGGCGGCGGAGAGTCCGAGGAGAACGGCCCCAGCCGCCAGAAGATCTACGTGGACTGGACGCTGTGCCGGGGCCACGGGCTGTGCGCGGACATCCTCCCCGAGGTGTTCCAGCTCGGCGCCGACGGCTTCCCGACCGTGGCGCAGGCGCAGGTCCCGCGGTACGCCGAGGCCAAGGCTCTACGCGCGGTGCGTCGCTGCCCGGCACTGGCGCTGCGCATCGAGGAGGCGAGCGAGCGGGGAGCGCCGTCCCGCAACCTCCCGGTCCTCTCCCAGGGCCGCGGACGCCGCGCTCTGGGCCGCTGAGCACGGACACGGCGGGCCCCGACGGGCCCGCCGTGAGCACACCCGGGCGCACCCGGGCTACGCGCACAGGACCACGCACACGAAGAAGGCGGGCCATCCGAATCGGATGGCCCGCCTTCTCATCTGCTGTGGAGCTAAGGAGAATTGAACTCCTGACCTCCTGCATGCCATGCAGGCGCTCTACCAACTGAGCTATAGCCCCTTGCCAGTGCTCCTCCGGGTTCCCCCGGCGGCGACGCCAACATTACTGGCCCATCAGGCCCAACACCAAATCGGTTTCGCTTTGCCCGAAATGCCCGTTATGCCGTGACGAACGAGTAGAACCGCTTGAGCGTGCAGTGCTCCTCCAGAAGCCGGCCGTAGATCGGCTCGCCCTCCAACTCGCGGTACGTCTCGATCGGGTCGCCTTTTATGATCAGCGCCCGCGCGCATTCCTCGCACCAGTACTGGTAGTCGGGATTGATCGGCTCCATGTCGCGGACGATCGGAGTCCCGCTGCCGCACCAGTCGCACTTCCGCCTGTGTGCACCCATCGATCAGCTCCAGCTGTGGCCGCAGGCCGTGCACACGTAGGAAATCCCGCCGTTGTCGCCGAGCATCTGGGCCACGTGCGCGGAACCGCAGGAAGGGCAGCTGAGGCGGGTGGACATCTCCCGTGTGAACGCTGCGTCGAGGAGGTGGTCGACCTCCTCGCGGATGCTCGCAGGCATCGCTACTCCTCCCGTCGGGCCGCGCCCCCTTCCGGCCGTTTGATTCTGCCACGGCCGGGCCAATACGGTCAGCGACGCCTCAGTACCAGTCCGGACACGGCACCCGGCGGGGCCGTAGAGGTATACGCCTCAGCGAGCCCGAGTGACTCAAGCCGGGGCACGAAAAATCCCGCCCCCTGAGTGGGAACGGGATCTTGACGTGGAGCTAAGGAGAATTGAACTCCTGACCTCCTGCATGCCATGCAGGCGCTCTACCAACTGAGCTATAGCCCCTTGTGCCACGCGGCGGAACCGCATGATGTCTCGCCCCGCTCGGCGGGGCGAACAAGAAGAACTTTAGCCTGCGACCTGCCGGAAAGTGAAATCCGGGGTCAGTCGTCGTCGCCGAGCACCGGTTCCGGCAGGGTGCCGGCGTTGTGCTCCAGCAGCCGCCAGCCGCGGGCGCCTTCGCCGAGCACGGACCAGCAGCAGTTGGAGAGTCCGCCGAGGCTCTCCCAGTGATGGGGATCGAGACCCAGCAGGCGGCCGATGGTGGTGCGGATCGTGCCGCCGTGGCTGACCACCACGAGGGTGCCGTCCTCCGGGAGCTTCTCGGCGTGCCGGAGCACCACGGGGGCGGCGCGGTCGGCGACCTCGGTCTCCAGTTCGCCGCCGCCGCGGCGGACGGGCTCGCCGCGCTTCCACGCGGCGTACTCCTCGCCGTACCGGGCGATGATCTCCTCGTGCGTCAGGCCCTGCCAGACGCCCGCGTAGGTCTCGCGCAGCGCCTCGTCGTGGATGACGTCGAGACCGGTCAGCGTGGCCAGCTCGGCGGCCGTGGCCGCGGCGCGCCGGAGATCGGAGGCGACCATCGCGTCCGGCTTCAGGGAGGCGAGCAGCCGGGCGGCGCGGCGGGCCTGACCGAGACCGGTCTCGGTCAGCTCGACGTCGGTGGTGCCCTGGAAACGGCGCTCCACGTTCCACGAGGTCTGGCCGTGCCGCCACAGAATGATGCGACGGCCACGGCCCTTCCGGGCGGACGCCTCACTGAAGGAGGTCACCGCCAGTCACCGTCCAGCTCCGCCGCCTCCTCGGCCGCCCGCAGCTTGGCGTGCTCCTCGGCCTTCCCGCGGGTGGCCTTGGCCTCCTCGGGGAGCTCGACCTCGGGGCAGTCCTTCCACAGCCGCTCCAGGGCGTAGAAGACGCGCTCCTCGCTGTGCTGGACGTGGACGACGATGTCGACGTAGTCGAGCAGGACCCAGCGGGCCTCGCGGTCGCCCTCGCGGCGCACCGGCTTGGCGCCGAGTTCCTTGGAGAGGCGCTCCTCGATCTCGTCGACGATCGCCTTGACCTGACGGTCGTTGGGCGCCGAGGCCAGCAGGAAGGCGTCCGTGATGGACAGCACGTCACTGACGTCGTAGGCGACGATGTCGTGGGCCAGCTTGTCGGCGGCCGCCTGGGCGGCGGTGTTGATCAGCTCGTGAGAGCGGTCGGTCACGGTCACTGCATGGCTTTCGGTCGGCGGACACTTGACACCAAGGGTCTCACGGACCGCCGCCCGCTCCCCACGCGATTACGGGGATCACGTGGGGAGCGGGCTGATGCCGACTAGCCGGCGGACGGCTCGTAGTCCTGGCCGAGGACCACGGAGACGTCCGAGCTCCCCGAGGTCTTGCCCTTGGTGACGGAGCCCGCCGGCAGCCCGAGGGTCTTGGCGACCTCGGCGGCGTTCGCCTTGTCGGCGGCGTCGGCGTAGACGACCCGGGAGGTGGCCAGGGCGGTGCCGGTGCCGCCCTCCAGGAAGGTGAAGCCGCCGTTGAGGAGCACGACGCGGGCCTTCTCGGTGTTGTCCTTGACGCCGGTGGCGTTCTGCACCGAGACGCTGACGGCGGCGTCCTTGTCGGGGCTCTTGGCGGTGCCGCCGAGGACGTTCTTGACGACCCGGGCGCTCGCCTGGGCGCTGAGCGTGCCGTCGTTCTGCACGGGCAGCAGGTCGGTCTTGACGTCGCCGCCCTTGGCGAGGTCGGAGAGCCCGGCGAGGAAGGTGCCGAGATCCTTGTCGGTGAGGGACGGGTCGAGGATCTGCGCGAGGGTCTGGATGGTCGTCGTCGCGGCCTGCGGATCGGAGGACATCTTGCGCAGGACACCCTGCATGACCTGCCCGAAGCGCTCCAGCTGGACGTTCTGGGCCTCGCCGGGGGCGCGGTAGGTGGCGTAGGCGACCGCCATCTTGCCGCTCAGGGTCTGGTCCCGGCCCTTGTTGACCAGCGGGGCCTCGCCCTTCTTCTTGGCGGCGGGGTCGGGCACCTCGGCGTTCGTGTCGACGTCGATGTTGCCGACGAGGTCGACGAGGTTCTGCAGGTAGGGGGTGTCCAGACGCCAGGTGCCCTCGATGTCGGTGCCGAGGACCGTGTCGAGCGCGTCGCGGGTGCCGTCGGAGCCGTCGTCGTCGACCGACTTGGCGAGCGTCGTCGTGGTGCCGTCGTCGCTGGTCAGGGCGAGGGAGTTGGGCACCAGGACGGTGGTGCCCCGCTCGGTGGTGGTGTTGTCGACGAGGAGGGCGGTGGAGGTGCCGCCGCCCTTGGTGTCGTGCAGGTGGACGACGATCACGTCGCGCTTCTGGGCCCCGGCGGCCGTCGCCGTGCCCGCCTTGGAGTCCTCCGAGGACAGACCGGGCAGCTTCCCCGCGTACCAGAGGTAGCCGACGCCGCCGGCCACGACGAGGGCGAGGACGACCGCCAGGGCCACGATCCGGCCGCGGGCCCGGCGCCGGGCCTCCTCGCGGCGTTCGGTGCGGTTCTCGGTGAACTTCAGCCAGTCGATGACGTCTTCGGAGTTGGCGTCCGGTTCCTCGACGAAGGCGAACTGCTCGGTGTGGTACTCCCGATGCGGCTCGGCGCGGTCCTGCCGGTCGTGGTCGGGGCCGGCCTGCTGCGGGATGTGGGCGGTCTGCGGGGCGGTCTGTTCGGCGGTCCGGGGCTGCCGGCCGGTGGTGCCGGCGGCGGTCCGGCCGTAGGGGTCGTGCGGGGCGCCCTGCGCGCCGCCCTGGTGCGTGGCGGTGCCGTACGGGTCGTAGGAGCCGTAGTCGGGGGCGGGCTGCCCGCCGGTGCCGTAGTCGTAGGCGGGCGGGGACTGCTGCCCCTGCTGCGCGTACGGGTCGTAGCCGTAGCCCTGCTGGTGCTGCTGGGTGTACGGGTCGTAGGTCTGCTGCTGGGTCTGCTGCGTCGGGACCTGCCGGTAGACAGGCCGGCCGTACTCGTCGTAGCCGACGAGCTCGTACTGGTCGGCGCCGTATCCCGCGGACCCCGCGTCGTATCGGTCGTTCACCGGTGCCCCTCTCGGCTCACTCGCCGCGGTACAGCTCGCGCTTGTCGATATAGCGCACGACGCCGTCCGGCACCAGGTACCAGATGGGATCGCCCTTGGCGACTCTCGCACGGCAGTCCGTGGAGGAGATGGACAGAGCCGGAACCTCCACGAGAGACACACCGCCTTCCGGGAGTCCGGAGTCGTCCAGGTCGTGGCCCGGCCGGGTGGCCCCGATGAAGTGCGCCAGGGAGAACAGCTCCTCGTTGTCCCGCCAGGTCAGGATCTGGGCGAGCGCGTCGGCGCCGGTGATGAAGAACAGGTCCGTGTCCGGGTTGAGCGCCCGCAGGTCGCGCAGGGTGTCCACGGTGTAGGTGGGGCCGCCGCGGTCGATGTCGATGCGGCTCACGGAGAACTGCGGGTTCTCGGCGGTCGCGATGACCGTCATCAGGTAGCGGTCCTCGGCCGGGGAGACGCTGCGGTGGGTCTTCTGCCAGGGCTGGCCCGTCGGCACGAAGACCACCTCGTCGAGGTGGAACGCCGCGGCGACCTCACTGGCCGCCACCAGGTGCCCGTGGTGGATCGGGTCGAAGGTGCCGCCCATGACGCCGAGGCGGCGCTTGCCCGGTCGCGACGGGCTCTTTGCGGGGCCGGCGGTCCGGCCGGCCACCGCGGAGGCACGGCGGGGCTCCGAGTGTCGCTCGGTTCCGCTCGCCGTGTCCCGTGCCGGGTCGTGCGGCGTCTCGTTCGCCGGACCGGTAGGCATGTCCTGCTCTCCCATGCGTGCAGACCCTACCGGCCCTGCCTGAGGGCTCCGGCCGCCCCCGTGGTCCCCCGGGCATCCTCGGCGGGATGCCCCGCCGGTCTCAGCGGTCGCGGTTGAAGCGGGTGGTGATCCACAGCAGGAGCAGCAGGATGAAGAGGGCGCCACCACCGGTGAGGTAGGGGCTGAGGCTCTCGTGGTTTCCGCCGTGCTCTTCGCCCTCGGCGGCGAGGGTGACCAACTGGGCAGCGGTGCTGTGGAAGCTCATCTTCGGCAGGACCTATCGCGTGAGGGCGGGTTAAAGACGTCGGCTCATCGTAAGCGGGCGCCCGTTCCGCGATCACCCCGACTCCGCTTGTTCGTGCCCCGGGCGGCCACCCGTGCCGCCGCCTGGACCGGCCCCGGGGACCCGGCGAGGTACCTTCGCGGGACCCGGCGGGGAACCTTCGGGTGGCCTCAGTCGTCCTTCCGTCCGTAACCACGCAGCAGGAACCACGCGGTCAGCGCACAGCCCAGGATCATCACGATCAGCACGATCCGCAGCAGCCCCGGCCCTTGTCCCCCGGCGGCGTTCGCGGCCCCGGCGAGCCAGGCGGATGCGGGATGGTGCTCCATGACGGTGGTCTCCTTCGCTGCACTGCCCGACCACCGTAACTCCGCCTAGGCTGGGCTCTGCCTCGGGGAAGCAAAAGGCCGCACAAGGGGCCGCAAAGGTCACACAGACGCTGGGGGAAGACATGTCCGACGGCCACGAGCACAACGGGCACGAGCACGTGCCGAGCAGGCAGCGCAGGCGCTTCCCCGGGATCTCCTCGCGCACCTACGAGCACCCGGCCGACCGCTCCGCCCTGGTGGCGCTGCGCAGGCTGAGCGGGTTCGACACGGTGTTCAAGGCGCTCAGCGGCCTGCTGCCCGAGCGCAGTCTGCGGCTGCTGTTCCTGTCCGACTCGGTGCGGGTCTCGGACCAGCAGTTCGCCCATCTGAACGTGATGCTGCGGGACGCCTGCTACATCCTGGACCTGGAGAAGGTCCCGCCGATGTACGTGAACCAGGACCCGCAGCCCAACGCCATGTGCATCGGAATGGACGAGCCGATCATCGTCGTCACGACGGGCCTCGTGGAGCTCCTCGACGAGGAGGAGATGCGGGCGGTCGTCGGGCACGAGGTGGGGCACGCGCTGTCCGGTCACTCGGTCTACCGGACGATCCTGCTGTTCCTGACCAGCCTCGCCGTCCGGGTCGCCTGGATCCCCCTGGGCAACCTCGCGATCATGGCGATCGTGACCGGCCTGCGGGAGTGGTTCCGCAAGTCGGAGCTCTCCGCGGACCGCGCGGGGCTGCTGGTCGGGCAGGATCTGCAGGCCTCCATGCGGGGTCTGATGAAGATCGCGGGCGGCAACCACCTGCACGAGATGAACGTGGACGCCTTCCTCGCACAGGCCGAGGAGTACGAGGCGGGCGGTGATCTGCGCGACTCGGTGCTGAAGATCCTGAACGTGCTGCCCCGCTCCCACCCCTTCACCACCGTGCGCGCGGCCGAGCTGAAGAAGTGGGCCGAGTCGCGGGACTACCAGCGGATCATGGACGGTCACTACCCGCGGCGCGACGAGGACAAGGACACCTCGGTCCGGGACTCCTGGCGCGAGTCGGCGAACCACTACAGCACCCATGTGAAGAGCTCCAAGGACCCGCTGATGAAGCTGGTCACCGACCTCGCGGGCGGCGCCGGCGATCTGGGCGACCGGGTGCGCCGCGGTTTCGGTGGCTTCACGAACGCCTCCCCGAAGCCGCCCCAGGGGTCGGAGCGGGGGCCGTCGGACTCCTCCGGGGACGACCGGCCGCCGCGCGACGACAGCTAGACCCTCCGGACCTGAGGCCTCATTCCGGACCTGAGGCCTCACTCCGGACCTGAGGCCTCTCTCCAGGCCTACGGCCCCTTAGACCTTCGGCTGCGCGCTCGTCGCCAGCGTGCCGCACAACGCCGTCGCGCTGCCCGTGGCGTAGGGGTCGGTGCCCGCGGGGCCGCCCTCCTTGGCCGTCTGGCCGGCCAGGAGGGGTCTGAGATGGTTCGTGGAGTCCTCGGCGCAGGAGAGCGGGCCGGCCTGGACGTAGGAGACGACGAGCTGGGCCTGGTGCAGCCGCAGGTCGTCGCGGTCGAAGCGGAAGTGCAGCTCACGCCGGAGGGTGAACAGGGACACCTCGTCCTCGCCACCGGAGCCGGACCCGGTCGCCCGCAGCGCGTACACGAACGTGTGGTCGGCCGTGACCTCGAGCGTGGACGCGCCGGCCTCGGCGGCCTGCAGCGTGCCCTGGACCCGGACCTTGTTGTCGGCGAGCTCGGCGCGCGAGGGGTCGAAGCGGACCAGCCAGCCGGTGGGCGCGTGGCGGCCGTCGGCGGTGGGGCGGGTGAAGCTCTGGTCGAACTGGTCCAGTTGGTCGGGGTCGAGCAGCACGCGGACGGCCCTGACCTCTCCGCCCGTGAGCACCTCCGGGTCGAGGGCCGACCGCACGATGTAGTCCTTGGCGGTGCTCAGGGCGCTCACGACCTGGCTGTCCGAGAAGTGCGCGGTGCGCCGCGAGGCGGGCAACGGCACGCCCTCCGCTCCGGTGCGGAACTGTGCGGCGGGGCTGTGCTCGTACAGGTTCGCCAGGTCGGCCGTGCCGGGCACCTTGCCCTCGGGGACGAGCGGGATGACCGTCATCCGCAGGGGCTCGATGGGCTCCCGGGCGGCGGGGGTCTGGTAGGGGTGCCGTACGCCCATGTAGATCGCGGTGCCGAAGGCGACGGCGATCAGCAGGACCAGGACCAGGGCCTGCCGGGACAGGCCCCGGCGCAGCGGCGGCCGACGTCGCACGGCGGGCGCGTGGTCGGCGATGCGCTCCTGCGCGGAGAACTCCTGGAGGCGGGCAGCACGGACGAACGACTCGTCGAAGACGACGGATCGGTACTCGTCCTCTCCACCTCCGGGGGCGCCCTCGGGACTCCCCTCAGGTGGGTTTCCAGGCCCGCCCATATCTTCAGGGTAGGTCTCCGGAAGCTCGGGTAAACGCCGGGCTGCTCCACAAGTTCTGACAGGTTCTCACCAAGATGGGCGGGTTCCGGTCAGGGGCTGCGGGGGATCACCGAGACGGCCGGCTGGGAGTAGTCGGCGGAAGCCGAAGGGGCGGCTCCGCTGCCCTGTTCCAGGCCGGTGGAGGCGGGTGGTGGCGCGGGCTCGTCCCGGTTGGAGGACGCGCCCCGGTAGACGGCCGTGAAGGCCAGGGCGACCATGCCGATGCCTATCACGAGGGCGAGCAGCCAGGCGACGGGGCGGTGCCAGCGGACCTGTTTGGAGTACGGCCCGGTGCTGCCGTAGTGGCCCTCGACGACATCGGCGTCGTCGAACTCGTCGAAGTCGGGATCATGGCGGAAATCTCCGCGACCGTCCGGACCGTACCGGTCGTCGAAGCGCTCGCCTCTGGTGTGGGCGCGGCGCGACTCCGCCTCGGAGGCCTCGGCTCTCGCCTGTGCCGCGGCCAGGAGGCGCTCCACCGCTGTCGGCTCGTGCACCACGGCCGCGCGTACGAAGGCCTCGTCGAAGACCACGGAGGCGAACTCTTCGTCCGACACCCCGCGGTCGTGGTCGTCGTCGGGCTCCCGGCCGTCCGGAAACGGCGTGCCCCCCACGTCCTCCGGCACGAATCCAGAGTAGACCTGGGGGGTCAATTTGGGCAGACGGTACGGAAATTCATCCGCCGGTTGAGACGGCTCGCGCGGGGCCCCGGACGGCGCGCGCCCGCCCGGGCACTCCGGTCGCGCGCGTCTGCGCCATCCGGGTGACCCGCACGGTCATACGGCGGCCCGCATACCGCGCATGCCGGGAGGCGCGGGTCAGCGCCGTACGTGCCCGTCGCCGGTGACGATGTACTTCGTGCTGGTCAGCTCCGGCAGGCCCATGGGGCCGCGGGCGTGCAGCTTCTGCGTGGAGATGCCGATCTCGGCGCCGAAGCCGAACTGGCCGCCGTCGGTGAAACGGGTGGAGGCGTTGACGGCGACGGTGGTGGAGTCGACCAGCTGGGTGAAGCGGCGGGCGGCCTGCTGGGAGGTCGTGACGATGGCCTCGGTGTGGCCGGAGGTCCACAGCCGGATGTGCTCGACGGCCTTGTCCAGGGAGTCCACGACCGCGGCGGCGATGTCGTACGACAGGTACTCGGTCTCCCAGTCCTCGGCCGTCGCCTCGACGACGGTGGCCTTGGAGTCCGCGGCGTAGGCCTGCACGCGCTCGTCGGCGTGCACGGTGACCCCGGCCTCCGCGAGGGCGTCCAGGGCGCGGGGCAGGAACGCGGCGGCGATGTCCTGGTGGACCAGCAGGGTCTCGGCCGCGTTGCAGACACCGACCCGCTGGGCCTTGGAGTTGATCAGGATCTCGACGGCCATGTCGAGGTCGGCCTGCGCGTCGACGTAGACGTGGCAGTTGCCGGTGCCGGTCTCGATGACCGGGACGACGGACTCCTGGACGACCGTGTTGATCAGGGAGGCGCCGCCGCGCGGGATCAGCACGTCGACCAGGCCGCGGGCGCGCATCAGCTCGCGCACGCTGTCGCGGCTCTCGCCGGGGACGAGCTGGATGGCGTCGGCGGGCAGTCCGGCCCCGCCGACCGCGTCGCGCAGGACGCGCACCAGGGCGGTGTTCGACTGGTACGCCGAGGAGGAGCCGCGCAGCAGGACCGCGTTGCCGGACTTCAGGCAGAGGGCGGCGGCGTCGACGGTGACGTTCGGGCGGCCCTCGTAGATGATGCCGACGACGCCGAGCGGCACACGGACCTGGCGCAGGTCGATGCCGTTGGGCAGCGTGGAGCCGCGGACGACCTCGCCGACCGGGTCGGGCAGGGCGGCGACGTCGCGCACGTCGGAGGCGATGGCGCGGATCCGCTCGGGGGTGAGCGTGAGCCGGTCGATCATGCCCTCGCTGATGCCGGCCTCGCGGGCCTTGGCGACGTCCTTGGCGTTGGCCTCGACGATCTCGCTCGCACGGACCTCCAGCGCGTCCGCGATGGCGAGCAGCGCGTCGTCCTTCTCGGCCCGGGGCAGCGGCGCGAGGGTCGCGGCGGCGGCCTTGGCCCGGTAGGCGGCCTCGGTGACCGGGGACATGGAGTCGTACGGAGAGAGCGTGGTCATGAGGGAAGCGTAGTGCGCCGGGCGGCTCGGTTCATCGTTCGTTCCACAGCGCGAGACACTTCGTGGAACGGGTCAAAACGGATGAACGCCGACCGGGGACGCCGGCGGCGGACCGTATCCCTCGGCGATCCGCTGGTGGTAAGTGGCCCGGTCGATGACCTCCAGGCCGACGATCTCCCAGGGCGGCAGGCCGGCGGTCTGCCGGTGCTCGCCCCACAGGCGCAGGGCGACGGCGGCCGCGTCGTGCAGGTCGCGGGCCTCCTCCCAGTAGCGGATCTCCGCGTGGTCGACCGCGTACCGGCTGGTCAGGAAGAAGGGATGGTCGTGGGCGAGCTGCTCCAGGGCGCGCCGGACCTCCGGGAGCGGGGCCTCCTTGCCGGAGACGCTGAGGGTGACGTGCCACAGGCGCGGGGTGTCGCCGGGTTCCTCGCCCTCGAACCGGTCCCCGGCCGCCACGCTCGTCAGGGCGCGCTCCTCACCGGCCGCACGGGAGCCGGCACCACCGCGGGACACCTGAGTCCCAGGGCGCACTCGCCTCACGACGGCCTCCTTTGCACATGGCGCTGCTGCGGATATGTCCCTGAGACAAAGTTGAGCAGGCCGCAAGGGATCGCGTGGTGGTTTTGCGGAACGTCCACCACCGGGGGCGGACGTTTCGACCCATCACGGGTGCAGGACCACCAGGTCGTCCCTGTGTACGACCTCGCGTTCGTACGCGGGTCCGAGTTCGCGGGCCAGCTCCCGGGTGGAGCGGCCGATGAGCCGGGGGATCTCCTTGGCATCGAAATTGACCAGCCCGCGGGCCACCGCGCGCCCCGCGCCGTCCCGCAGCTCGACCGGGTCTCCGGCGCTGAACTCGCCCTCCACGGCGGCGATCCCGGCCGGCAGCAGCGACTTGCGGCGGTCCACGACGGCCTGTACGGCGCCGTCGTCCAGGGTCAGCGCGCCCTGCGGGGTGGACGCGTGCTGGAGCCACAGCAGCCGGTCGGCGGAGCGCTTGCCGGTGGGGTGGAAGAAGGTGCCGGTGTCCTGGCCGGTCAGCGCGTCGGCCGCGTGGACGGCGCTGGTGAGGACGACGGGGACGCCGGCCGCGGCCGCGATCCGGGCGGCCTCGACCTTGGTGACCATGCCGCCGGTGCCGACACCGGCCTTGCCCGCGCTGCCGATTTCGACGTGGGCGAGGTCGGAGGGGTCGCGCACCTCGCCGATGCGGGAGGTGCCGGGCTTCGCGGGGTCCCCGTCGTAGACGCCGTCCACGTCGGACAGCAGGACCAGCAGGTCGGCGTGGACGAGGTGGGCGACCAGGGCGGCGAGGCGGTCGTTGTCGCCGAAGCGGATCTCGTCCGTGGCGACGGTGTCGTTCTCGTTGACGATCGGGAAGGCACCCATGGCGAGCAGCTTGTCGAGGGTGCGCGAGGCGTTGCGGTGGTGCGAGCGGCGGCTCATATCGTCGGAGGTCAGCAGAACCTGCCCGACGCGGACGCCGTAGCGGGCGAACGAGGCGGTGTAGCGGGCGACCAGCAGGCCCTGGCCGACGCTGGCGGCGGCCTGCTGCCGGGCGAGATCCTTGGGGCGGCGGCGCAGGCCCAGCGGGGCGAGGCCGGCGGCGATGGCGCCCGAGGAGACCAGAACGATCTCGCGCTCCCCGCCGCCCTCCCGTCTCCCGCCACCACCCTCAACCGAGGCCCTGCGGGCCGCCCCCTGGTTTCGGACCTTCGCGAGGACGTCGACCAGCGCGTCCACCCGGTCCGCGTCCAGGCCGCCCGAGGCGGTGGTCAGCGAGGAGGACCCGACCTTGACGACGATCCTGCGGGCCTCGCCCACGGCCTGCCTTGCCCCTGCCACGTCGCCGTCCGTCCCCTCGCGTCGATTCGGTCGCTCACCAGGAAATCTACGGGACGACCGGACCGGGTGCGGCGCCGGTCCACGCTACGGACGGTGCCGCCCGTGTCACAGGAGCGCGGCGCCCTTCGCCGTCGCGCAACGGGAGCGCAGCCGCCCTTCGCCGTCCGCTTCACGGAGCGCAGCCGCCCTCCCTTCGGCGGCTCGGTCCCGCCATGGCCGGAAGCCGCCCCCTCCGCGTTCCTCGACCCCCGGCAGGGAACCGATCACCCTCCCTCTGGGCCCGGCCTTGGGCACGGCCGGAAACCGACCTTCTGCCCCTTCCGGGCCCACCCCACGACAGGAACGGGATCATCCGCTACCGTCCGACGACACGCCTTACGGCCCCCGCCCCCACACCCCGACGACACGCGCGTGTCGTCGGGGTGTGGCCACGCGTTAACCCGGACGGCCGACCTGCGCCGACCCGACGCTCCTGGAGTGACCGCAGTGCCCGTACCTCTCCCCCGCCCTCAGGCCCTCTTCAAGGGGCTGGTCACCGTCGTCCTGGCCGCCGCGTTCGCCGCACAGGCGGTCGCGGCGCTGCTGCCCCACGTCCCGCTGCTGATCGCCGCGACGGCCGTCTCCCTGGCCACCGAGGGCGTGCTGTACCGATGGCAGCGCGGGGTGCTGTCGCTGTTCGCCAAGGCACACGCGGACATCACCGTGCGGCACGTCCTGCGGGACCTGCTGCTGGTCGTGGCGCTGTTGCGGCTCGGCGAGCAGGACCGGGAGACGGTGTACGCCCCGCTGGTGGCCGGGCTGCTCGTCTTCTACGTGCTGCACTGCGCGATCCAGGCCGTCTCCGTGCTGGTCCGCCGCACCCGCACGCTGCCCGTCGTGACCCGGAACATCGACGCCTCGGCGCTGCGGCTGTCCCCGGCCCCGTCCGTGCTGCTGCGCCGCCCCGGCCACCGGCTGCTGGTGTTCGGCCTGCCGGCGACGGCCGGGCTGCTGGCCAGCGCGGCGGGCGACCGGCCGGTCTGCGCGGCGGTGGGCATCGCGCTCTCCCTCGCCCTCGGGCTGATCGGCCTCGGCGTGCTGCTCCTGCGTCTCCTGCCGGGCCGCCGCCCCGCGGACGAGCAGGAGGTGCTCGAGTGGTTCGACGCCTGGCTGGCCGAGTACCGGCCGACCGCGGGCCTGTACTTCTCCGGCGGTGCCGCCTCGGCCTACCAGGCGAACATGTGGCTGGCGCCGCTCGCCGGGCTGGACGGCAGGCCGGTCATCATCCTGCGCGAGCGGTTCATGGTGCAGAAGATCGCGGCGACGGACATCCCGATCGTGTGCCTGCCGAAGGTGTCGACGCTGATGCGCCTGGAGCACTCCACGCTCCAGGTCCTCATCCACCCGTCGAACTCCGGCAAGACCTCCCAGGTGCTGCGCATCCCCACGATCAAGCACACCTTCGTCAACCACGGCGAGAGCGACAAGCTGTCGTCCTGCAACCCGTACGCGAAGGCGTACGACGAGGTGTGGGTGGCCGGGCCCGCCGCGCGCGAGCGCTACGCCCTGGCCGAGGTCGGGGTCGAGGACAAGGACGTCGTGGAGACGGGGCGCCCCCAGCTCGACGGCATACTGCCCTACGCGGGCCCGCCGACCGGGCCATGGACGACCGTGCTGTACGCGCCGACCTGGGAGGGCTGGGACGGCAACCCCGGCAACACCTCGGTGATCGCGGCAGGCGAGAACCTGGTGCGGGCGCTGCTCGCGGACCCGGGCGTGCGGCTGCTGTACAAGCCGCATCCGCTGACGGGCTCGGTGGACCCCCGTGCGGGCGCGGCCGATCTGCGGATCCGGGAGCTGATCCGGGCGGCCAACCGGGAGCGGACGGGGGCGCGCCCCTCGGACAGCGCCGAACTCACCCTCCGCACCGCCGAGCTGGACCGGCTCACCACGTCGGTGTTCCGGGCCGGGGCCGACACCGTGGAGCGGATGCTGGTGCAGTCGGCGCCGGAGCCGGGCCGCGCGGCGGCGGTGGCGCGGGCGACGGCCGCGTGGGAGGAGGCGTACTGGGCCTCGCTGCCGGAGGGTGAGCACCAGATCATCACGGACGCCCGGCCCACCCTGTACTCCTGCTTCAACGTGTCCGACCTGCTGATCAGCGATGTGTCGAGCGTGATCAGCGACTTCCTCGCGAGTGCGAAGCCGTACGCCGTGGCCAACACCAGCGGGCTGTCCGAGGACGCCTTCCGGGTGGCGTTCCCGACGGTGGTGGCGGCGACGGTGCTGACGCCGGACGCCGCCGGAGTGCCGGATCTGCTGGACGCCGTCCGGCACCCGGAGCGCGACGAACTGGCCGAGGCGCGAGCCGAGCTGAAGCTGCGCCTGCTCGGCCCGGCGGAGCCGTCGTCCCAGGAGCGTTTCAACGACGCCGTACGGGCGCTGTGCGGGGTGGCCCGGGACCACAGGGCACGGGTGGCGGAGCGACTGGCCGCGGTGCCCGGTCAGCGCACCGCGACCGAGGTCCCGACCGCACCGCGCTGAGCTGCACCGCGTGTCGAGGTCCCGACCGCACCGCCTCGAGCGGCACCGCGAGCGAGACCCCGACCGCACCTCGTCGAGCGGCGGCACGCGTGGTCACGCCGCGTGCCGCACCTCGCGGGACGTCAGCACCCGCCGCGCCTTGCGCACCGCCCGGCGCATGAGGGTGTCGACGCCGCCCTCGCGGTAGCCGGGAAAGGCCCGGGCCTCCCGGGGCTCGGCGAGGTAGACCGCGTCGGGGACGCCCGCGGCGCGGTCCCGGAAGTGCGGGTAGACCAGGTACACACGGCGGCCCTTCCGCTCCAGGAGGGCCGCCGCCTGCTTCTTGTCCTTGACGAACTTCACGACGTCCGGCAGCAGTTCCGGACGCTGCTCGGCGACCAGGTGCAGCCGCAGCCGCTCGTGGACCTTGAGGCGCTGGGCGACTCCCTCGGTCCAGTAGGTGTCCATCAGCGGCTTGGCGAGCTCGAACTTGTGCCGCCGGATCTCCTCGCTGTCCGTCAGGTACTTGGGCCCGAACTGCGGCAGCAGCGTGACGAGGAAGGGCCGCACCATCAGCTGGTCGCGCCGGCCGCCCGCGGGGACGAGCTCGGCGATGAGCTGCATCAGGGCCCGCGCGGAGTCGAAGCGCAGCGTGTAACTGCCGCTCTTGGTCACGTGCTTGCCGTCGTCGCGGCCGACCAGGTAGTAGCAGGTGTGGTCGGCGACCACGGAGACGCCGTCCGCCCGCAGATACGCCTCCATGGTGAACAGCGCGTCCTCGCCGGTGAACAGCGACTCGTCGAAGCGCATGCCGTGCCGGTCCAGCAGGGCGCGGCGGAACAGCTTCTGCGCGCTGAGCGTGAACTTGATGTTGGAGGAGAAGACGTCCGTCCGCTCCACCGTCCTGCCCCACATGGACTTCGGTGCCGAGCGGTTGACGCCCTCGACCTTGCCGAGCACCACGTCCGTGCCGGCCCGGTCGGCCATGTCGACCATGCGCTCCAGGGCCTCGGGGCCCAGCCGGTCGTCCGCGTCGAGGAAGAACACGTAGCGCCCGGTGGCCTTGCCCAGGCCCACGTTGCGCGGGCCGCTGGGGCCGCCGGAGTTCTCCTGCCGGATCACCAGCACGTGCATGGGAGCCCGCTCGGCGAACTCCTCCAGGTACTCCCCCGTCCCGTCCGTCGAACCGTCGTCCACCGCGATGACCTCGACGCGCGTCGGATCGATGGTCTGTGCCTCGACGGACGAGAGGCACTCGATCAGATACGGCATCGCTTCGTACGCCCCGATGATCACACTCACATCAGGCTGCGCGGCCACGTTTCCCCCTAGTCAATGGGATATTCCCCCCGTATCGCCTCATTCGCTACTTGATAGACGGGTGATCGAGACAAGCGGTTGCCTCAGACACATGTGTTAGTGGTTCAGGTCACAAAGTGAACGAACAGGAAACCGGGAAACGAAAGGGTTCGGCCCCGAGGAGAACTCCTCGGGGCCGAACCCTGTGTGATGCGGGGGCAGTTCAGCCCGTGCCGACTCCGTCCGTGTCTCCGGCGGAGGACACCCGCTGCCCGGGCACGGCGTTCGCCAGCTCGGCCTCGGTCTCCGCGAGGGCGGCCATGTCCCGGGACTGCTGGCCGACGTTGCGCGTCTCGGCCTTGACCGCGAGGTTCGCGACGGCGGTGTTGAACTGCTCGAGGGAGGTCGGCTCGTCCGGGCCCAGCAGGTACTGCTTGAGCTCCTTGCGATCCTCGGCCAGCGGGTCGGCCTCCGGGGCACGGACCGCGCCGAGCAGCTCGCCCAGCTCGGCCGCGCTGTTGGAGAGGATCACCGCGGCACGCACCGCCGTGTTGTTCCGCTTGAACTCCTCGACGCCCACCTCGGCGGAATCGGTGACCGCGTAGGGCTTGCCGCTCGCGATGAAGTCGGACACCACGCTGGAGATGTCGGAGACCATCGCGTCGGAGACGTTGAAGCAGTCGTAAAGCCGCGGCTCGGCGCCGGTGATGACGCGGTGCTCCCAGGACGGGAAGGAACGCCAGTAGGCGTCGTTCCACTCGGCGCGCAGCCGGGCGGCCTCCTCGTGCCGGGCGACGTCGATCAGGCCGTCACGGGTGGCCACGGCCTCGTCGCCGCGATCGCCGCCGGAGCCGGACAGCTGCGCGAGCCGGGCCTCGATCCGCTCCAGCTCGGCCTTGGCCTGCGCCTGGGCGGCGGTGTCGGCGATGAAGCGCGTGTTGATGGCGCGCTCCGCGGCGGCCTTCTGCACCAGGGCGGTGATCCGCTGGTGCGCGGCGCCGGCCTCCTTGCTGACGTTGCCGGTGAACGGGTGCGGCTTGTACAGGACGCGGACCGGCGGGTCGGCCTGCACCAGCTGCCGCACGATGTTCTCGCCGGCCAGTACGACCGAGGTGTTGCCCGGGTTGCCGTCCCAGCCCTCCCAGGTGGGGGCGTACAGCACGGTCGGGATGCGGCCCTCGGGCACGCCCTGCCAGGTCTGGATCGGGGCGAGCTGCGGGCGGCCGACCTCAACGATGTCGTCGTCGCGGACACCGACGTCGGCGATGGCGTAGCGGTCGCGGCCCGCGCGGCCGGCCGTCCACACCTCGTCGTAGACCTTGCTGTACGGGTTGACGCTGGCGAGCTTGTCGCTGTCGCCGTGGCCGATGAAGACGTGCTTGATGGTGGGCACGCGCAGCAGGTGGATGTTCTTGCCGACGTTGGCCGCGTAGAGCGCGACGCGCACCGTGGAGAGGTCCAGGTTCATCAGGTGCACCCCTCCGGGCACGCAGATGACGGGGACCGTGGTGGGCGCCAGATTGTTCAGGATGGCCCGCTCACGCAGGATGATCAGCGGCTTGGAGTCCAGCTTCTCCATGGTGTCCAGCCACATGTTGACCTGGTACGCGGAGTCCTTGGACCCGGAGAAGTACAGCACCGTCTCCGGCTTGTACTCGCCCAGCCAGTCGTCCACGGCCGCCAGGACCGTCTCCGCCCTCGGCGGGATCTTCCGGGCGCGCACGTACGGCACCAGCGCCAGGACGTACAGGGTGGCCAGGGCCACCGTGATGCCGATGCCGATGAAGCCGATCAGGGACGACTTCAGCTGGGCGGCGAGCAGGATGCCGACGACCGCCGCGAGGTCGAGGTGCAGCATCTTCTCGGCGGAGCGGTGCAGCAGCCTCCGCGGCGGGGCGTCCGGGATGCGGATGCGCGAGGCCAGGTCGACGTTGCGGGTGGCGACCGGCATGCGGCGGCGGTTGCGGATCAGCTGGACCAGTGCGCCGTGCGGGGCCTGGAGACCGTAGAAGGCGATGAAGCAGGCGATCGCCCCGTAGTAGATCAGGTTGTCCGCGAGGGACAGCCGCGCCAGCAGCAGGACGAGCAGCAGCTGCCTTATCAGGAAGCGGATCGACAGGCCGGCCCGCACCTTGCCGAGGCGGTTGATCAGGTAGCTGCCCTTGCGGTGCAGATAGTGGTCCGCCAGGTACGTCACGGCGGCCGCTGCCGCGAAGGCGGGAACGCTCGGGACGAGCGCGGCCAGCATGAGGGCGGGGAAGCCCGCCACCATGAGGATCGCCGCGGCCAGCTCGGCCGCGCTGCCCACCCGGGCGACGCGAATAGCGGTGGATATCACGGAGAAACCTGCTCTTGGGAGGGGTGTGCCGGTGTTGGTTCTAGAATGCGGCTGGTCTGTGAATATTCGCGAGACTGTATGGATTCAGGCCCCTGCGAACACTCCGGTCAACGACAAAAGCCGTGAACAGAAGAGCGCAGAGGCCTGAATTACTGAAGTCTATTTGGCGCCAATTATTACACGCCGTCCTGACGGTCCAGCACCGTGGCCAGGGCCTGCTCGAAGCCGGAGGCCCGGGCCGCGCCGGCCGTCGGGTCCTGCTGGCGGACGTCGATGACGTGGCCGGTGAGCTCGGAGAGCAGCACGTCGAGCGAGGTGCGGGCCACGGCCTCGGACGACAGCAGGGAACCCGAGGGCTCCTGGCCGAAGGCCTTGGTGCGCATGGGGGTGGCGGTGCGCTCGGGGTTGATGCAGTTGACGCGGACGCCGTCGCCGGCCCACTCGTCGGACAGGGCCTGGGTGAGGTTCACCATGGCGGCCTTGGTGGAGGAGTACAGGCTGTACTCGGCGCGGCCCCGGGTGTAGCTGCTGGAGGTGTAGAGCAGCAGCTGGCCCTTGGTCTCGGACAGGTACTTGTACGACGACCGGGCGATCTGCACCGGGGCCAGGTAGTTGACCTTCAGCGCCTCCTCGATGGTGGCGTTGTCGGTCTCGGCGAGCTTGCCTATGCGCAGCACGCCGGCGGTGTTGACCACGTAGTCGATGCGGCCGGTCTCGGCGTACGCCTTGGACAGGGCGTCGTCGACCTCCTCCGGGTTCTCCACGTGGGTGCCGGTGGTGGAGCGGCCCAGCGCGTAGACCTTGGCGCCGTAGGACTCGGCGAGCTCGGCGATGTCCTTGCCGATGCCGTAGCTGCCGCCGAAGACGACCATGGTCTTGCCGGTGAGCAGCTCGCGGTAGGCCTCCTCGGTGACCTGCTCGGGCGCGGCGGTGGAGGCCAGCTGGAAGAGCTTGTCGGCGATGAAGACGTCGACGGGCTGGGTGACCTTCATGTTGTACTCGTCACCCGCGACGACGTGGATCGGCACGTCCGGCAGGTACTTGAGCACGACGGAGCAGTCGTCGGTCGCCTGGAAGTTGGGGTCACCGGCGGCGACCTCGTAGGCCCGCTTGATCGTGGACAGCTTGAAGGCCTGCGGCGTCTGGCCGCGGCGCAGCCGGGAGCGGTCCGGGATCTCGGTGATGAACTCGCCGTCCTCGCCGTGCGTGCGCGTGACGATGATGGTGTCCGCGGACGGGATGGCCACGTCGACGGCCTGGTAGCGCTCCAGCGCGACGACGCAGTCGTCGATGACGCGCTGCGAGAGCAGGGGGCGCACGGCGTCGTGGAAGAGGACGTTGGCGTCCTCGCCCTCGGCCAGGCCCTCGCCCAGGGCGGCGATGGCGCGCTCGGTGGTCTCGTTCCGCGTGGAGCCGCCCTCGATGACCTTCGAGACCTTCTTGAATCCGGCCTTCGCGACGATCTTCTCGATGTCGGGCACGTAACCCGGCGCCATCAGCACGATGATGTCGTCGATCGAGTCGGCGTTCTCGAAGGTGGTCAGCGTGTGCTCGATGACTGCCTTGCCGGCGATCTTCAGCAGCTGCTTGGGGATCGACAGACCCACGCGCTGACCGGTGCCACCGGCCAGGATCACTGCGGTGGTACGGGGCTTGGCTATGTGCTGGGACACAGGTGACCTACCTTGGGGCGACAGGGAACTTGGAAATGGTCCCACTTGTGGTTACCGCGATGCAAGGTGAGCGCCCTGCACCGCATATGTGCGCGCAACCTCTCATTCACCTGTCGACGCCGGTGATTGCGAGACGGTTGCGCGAACCCCGATAAATGCGCTGTGAGTAACTGCACAGAAGCTCAGCGACAGCGGAGCCCCGCGGGGCGACGGTGACCGAGGACCCGCACGGGCTCCTTGGGACGATGTCCTGTGCACGGTACGCGCTTTGAGGACGCCCCGTGCACCACGGCAGCCGCTCGCCTGGGCTGTCGCGAAGGCCGCGGTGTGCGGATCCGCACTTCCCGGGACGCGCGGCGGGACGCGTTCTTCATGCGGGCCCGACCGCAAATACCGCTCTTACGGCAGCTCATTGCCGCGGAATTCCTGGTCGCGGTTGCGCGGCATTTCGGTCTCGGCGAGAGCAATACCACCGCAGGGCCGGGTCGGACTTCTCACACACCTCACACGTCCCGTACGACGAAGAGCCCGGGACTCCGAGGAGTCCCGGGCTCACGCGCCTCGCGGGCGGGGGGGGTCAGACGACCTCGACGCCCGGGCGGCCCGCCTCGACCCGCAGGTTCGCCAGCGTGCTCGGCGTCGCGGTCGGCTGCCGGACGGTGTCGACCACCCTCACCTGGGCGTCGATGCCGTCACGGCGGACGTCGAAGAGGTGGTAGCCGCGGTGGGCGTCGAGCAGCTTCCAGTGCGGGTTGTCCGGGCGCCGCGGGTCCCACTCCCTGCGGAAGGCGGCCTGGTCCTGGTCGCCGTTGCTGGAGATGGAGGTGCCGACGAACTCGGCGCCGACGACCTCGGAGTCCGGGTCGGCGTAGTCCTCCTTGAGGTCGCTGATCATCGTCAGGTGCCGGTCCCCGGAGAGCACCACGGGGTTGCGGACCTGCCGGAACTCCTCCAGGAACGCGTTGCGTTCGGCCTGGTAGCCGTCCCAGGCGTCGTAGAACCAGAGCTTGCCCTCGCCGACCTTGAGGTCCGTCTCGGCCATCATGATCTGGGAGGCGATGAGGTTCCAGCGGGCGGGCGAGTTCTGCAGCCCGTTCAGCAGCCACCGCTTCTGCCGGGCGCCGAGCATGGTCAGCGACGGGTCCTGGGCGCCCTCCTGGCTGGTGGCCTGGTCGCTGCGGTACTGGCGGGTGTCCAGGACGTTGAGCCGGGCCAGGCGGCCGAACTCCAGGCGGCGGTACATCCGGATGTGCGGGCCGTCCGGGACGGCGGTGGCACGGACCGGCATGTGCTCGTAGAAGGCCTGGTAGGCCGCGGCCAGCCGGGCGACGAACGCGTCGTGCGGCTGCTTGTCCGGGTCCTGCGGGATCTCGCCGGCGAAGTCGTTGTCCACCTCGTGGTCGTCGAAGGTCACCACGAAGGGCGCGTGTCCGTGCATCGCCGCGAGGTCCGGGTCGGTGCGGTACTGCGCGTAGCGGTTGCGGTACTGGACGAGGCTGAAGGGCTCACCGGTGCCCTCGTGCCGCCGCAGGGCCGTCGCCGAGGGCGTGGACTCGTAGATGTAGTCGCCGACGAACACCACGACGTCGGGGTCCTGATCCAGCATGTCCGCGTATGGCGTGAAGTAGCCGTGCTGCCAGTTCTGGCAGGAGGCGAGGGCCATGCGCAGGGAGCCACCGGAGCTGTGGGGGTGGGGCGCGGTACGGGTGCGGCCGACGGGCGAGAGCTGCCCGCTGGTGCGGAAGCGGTACCAGTACGTACGGTCCGCGCGCAGCCCGCGTACGTCCACGTGAACGCTGTGCCCGTACTCGGGCCGGGCCTGCGCGGTGCCCTGTCGGGCGAGCTTTCTGAACCGCGGGTCCTCGGCGAGCTGCCACTCCACCGGCACCGGCCGGTCGGGCATGCCGCCACCGTTCAGCGGGTCCGGGGCGAGTCTGGTCCACAGCACGATGCCGTCCGGCAGCGGGTCGCCCGACGCCACACCGAGGCTGAACACACCGTCGGGCAAGGGCGTCTCGGCCGCTCGGGCGGCGGCCGGGAGCCACAGCTGGGCGGAGGCCGCGGCACCGAGTACTGCGGCGCCCGCGGTGAGAAAGCGGCGTCGGTCGGGGGATACTGCTCCGGTCATCGGCTGACTCCCTTACCTCGCTGGCCACTTGGACACTGGGAAGCTTCACGCTCGCGGGCGGTCCGCCCGCTGAACGCCGGGGTTCACGTACATGACAACTAAGCAGACAAAGAGAGACTCGCCGCCAGCGTCGGAACAAGCCGTTGCCGGGGCGAGTCTGAGAGGTAATCAGTTACGGGTCAGCGTGCGAAACCCCTGCCGAGGGAGGAGCCGCTCTTGACCGTGCCGAGGGTGCCCGCGCCGAAGCTGACCGAGCCGGTCGCGGTGGGAGTGTTCACCGGGTTGGAAAACGCCCAGACTGCGCCGTCCCGGTTCTCACCGGTGGCGCCGGCGAACAACTCGGCCCGTCCGTCGCCATTGACATCGAGCAGGTTGGTGTCGGCGCCGAAGAAGTCGTTCGGCTCCGCGGTGCCCGGGACGTTCCTGGTGTTCTGGCCGATGCTGTAGGCGCCGTCCCCGGTGAGCCCCTTCTTGCCGCCGCGCAGGACGGTGACCTGGCCGGCCGCGTACACCTCGCCGAGGTCCTCGCTCGCGCTGCCGGTGGAGACGTCCGCGTACCCGTCGGCGTTGACGTCACCCACGGAGATGCCCCCGCCGAAGCCGTCGGACCACTCCGAGCTTCCCGGCACCCCCGGGGTCTCCTGCGTGATGATCGTCGTACGGGAGGTGTCGGGGCCCTTCGCCGAGCCGTGCACCACGCCGAGCTGGCCGCCCTTCAGCAGCGGGTCGTCGAGGTCGACCTCGCCGAAGCCGTCGTTCGGGCGGCCGATGACGAGGTCGGCGAACCCGTCCTTGTCCACATCGCCGACACCGAGGCTCTCGCCGCCGCGCACGCGCGTGCCGTCGGGGTTGTTCACCGGGGCGGGGGCGCTCAGGCCGCCGGGGGTGCCCCGCAGGACGACCGCGCGCCGGTGCCGGTAGTCGGGGTCGTGCATGTCGTCGTCGCTGACGTCGTGGATGAGCGCGACCAGGTCCGTGATGCCGTCGTGGTCGACGTCCCCGGCCGCCATGTCGTCCGTGACGTACGCGGGCTCGATGGCCAGGGTCCGGCTCTTCGCGGCGCCCGTGGTGCGGTCGAACGGCCCGGACAGCAGGCGGTTGCCGGTGGCGAGGTCCAGATGGCCGTCGCCGTCGAAGTCGCCGAGCGCCGGGGTCTCGGGGTCGACCCGATCCTCCTCGGTGCCGGTGGCCACGGCCGTGCCGCCGGACAGGCCCTGCTTCCCGCCCCACAGCACGGCGAGCGTGCCGGCCGCTCGGACGTCTCCGACGCTCTCGCCCGGGGCACCCACGACCAGGTCGGCGTAGCCGTCGCCGTCCAGGTCACCGGCGGCGAGACCGTCGCCGTAGTCGTCGTTGGTCTCTGCGGCACCGGGTATGCCCGGGGTGTTCTGGCTGAGGACCTGCTTGTGGGTGAGGTCGAGGCCCTTGGGCGAGCCGTACACGACGGCCACGTACCCGGCCTGGGCCTGACCGTCGACCTTTCCGCGCGGGGCGGCGACCGCCAGGTCCTGGTAGCCGTCGCCGTTGAAGTCGTCCCGGAGCTTGTCCGCGACGGCCGGGGCGGCCGGGGCGGCGTGCGCGGCGGCCACCGGGGTGGTCACGGCCGCGACGACGGCGATCGCCGTGGCGACCGCTCGGCCGACCCTGCGCTTGGCTATGGACTGAGGCACGTCAACTCCGTTGATCCGCCGGGCAGTTACGGCGCGGCGGGGAACAAGATCCCCACCGGCGCCACCCTGTACGACTCACCGAAGAACGACTTGGTTGCACCCAAGTCCGTTGCGCATGTGCTGCTTGTTGACTCAGAACGGCTCGAAGTCGTCGAACTCCTGCTGCGCCTCGTCCCGCTCGGCCTGCCGGTCCTTGCGGCGCTGCGCGGCGGGCCGCTCCCCCTCGAGGCGGTGGTCCTCACCGCGCCGGCCGAGCATCTCGGCCCCGGCCGTCATGGACGGCTCCCAGTCGAAGACGACCGCGTTGTCCTCGGGGCCGATGGCGACGCCGTCGCCGCCCCGGGCGCCCGCCTTCATCAGCTCCTGCTCGACACCGAGCCGGTTGAGCCGATCGGCGAGGTAGCCGACGGCCTCGTCGTTGTTGAAGTCGGTCTGGCGCACCCAGCGTTCGGGCTTCTCGCCCCGCACCCGGAACAGGCCGTCGGCCTCCTGCGTCACGGTGAAGCCGGTGTCGTCCACGGCCTTGGGCCGGATCACGATCCGGGTCGCCTCTTCCTTCGGCTTCGCGGCCCGCGACTGCGCCACGAGCTCGGCGAGCGCGAAGGACAACTCCTTCAGACCCATGTGTGCCACGGCCGAGACCTCGAACACGCGGTAGCCGCGCGCCTCCAGGTCGGGTCGCACCATCTCGGCCAGATCCTTGCCGTCCGGTACGTCGATCTTGTTCAGCACGACCATGCGCGGCCGGTTGTCCAGCCCGCCGTACTGCCGCAGCTCCTCCTCGATGATGTCGAGGTCGGAGACCGGGTCACGCTCGGACTCCAGCGTCGCGGTGTCGAGGACGTGCACGAGCACACTGCACCGCTCCACGTGCCGCAGGAACTCGAGCCCCAGACCCTTGCCCTGGCTGGCCCCGGGGATCAGCCCGGGCACGTCGGCGATCGTGTACACGGTGGAACCGGCCGTGACGACACCGAGGTTCGGCACGAGCGTGGTGAAGGGGTAGTCGGCGATCTTCGGCTTGGCGGCGCTCAGCACCGAGATCAGCGACGACTTGCCGGCGCTCGGGTACCCGACGAGTGCCACATCGGCGACGGTCTTCAGCTCCAGGACGACGTCCCGCAGGTCTCCCGGCTCGCCGAGCAGCGCGAACCCGGGCGCCTTGCGCCGCGCGGAGGCCAGCGCCGCGTTGCCGAGCCCGCCCCGGCCGCCCTGTGCGGCGACGTACGACGTGCCGTGCCCGACCAGGTCGGCGAGGACGTTGCCCGCCTTGTCCAGCACGACCGTGCCGTCCGGCACCGGCAGGACGAGGTCCTGACCGTCCTTGCCGGAGCGGTTGCCGCCCTCGCCGGGCTTGCCGTTGGTGGCCTTGCGGTGCGGGGAGTGGTGATAGTCGAGCAGCGTGGTGATCGACTGGTCGACGGTGAGGATCACGTCGCCGCCGCGCCCGCCGTTGCCGCCGTCCGGCCCGCCGAGGGGCTTGAACTTCTCACGGTGGACGGAGGCACAGCCGTGGCCTCCGTTACCCGCGGCGACGTGCAGCTCGACGCGGTCCACGAAGGTGGTCATGGTGTGTGCCTCCAGGTGCGTACGTATGTGTACGAGGTTGTACGGGGTTGTTCTCTGCGTAACACGCGAAAGGCGGACCCGCTTCCCGTGAGGGAAGTGAGGTCCGCCTCGCGAAAGCTTCCGATCAGGCGACCGGAACGATGTTCACGACCTTGCGGCCACGGTGGGTGCCGAACTGCACCGAACCGGCCTCGAGGGCGAACAGCGTGTCGTCGCCGCCACGGCCGACGCCGGAGCCCGGGTGGAAGTGGGTGCCACGCTGACGGACCAGGATCTCACCCGCGTTGACGACCTGACCGCCGAAGCGCTTCACGCCGAGCCGCTGGGCATTGGAGTCGCGACCGTTCCGGGTGGACGATGCGCCCTTCTTGTGTGCCATTTCTCCTCAGTCCCTTACTTCGCAGCCGTGGGGATCTCAGTGACCTTGATCGCCGTGTACTGCTGGCGGTGGCCCTGGCGACGGCGGTAACCGGTCTTGTTCTTGTAGCGCAGAATGTCGATCTTCTGGCCCTTGTGGTGGTCCACGACCTCGGCCTGGACCTTGATGCCGGCCAGCACCCACGGGTCGCTGGTCACGGCGTCGCCGTCGACAACGAGCAGGGTCGAGAGCTCGACCGAGTCGCCAACCTTGGCAGTGGAAATCTTGTCAACCTCAACGATGTCGCCGACAGCAACCTTGTGCTGGCGACCACCGCTGCGCACGATGGCGTACACGCGGATCTCACTCTCTCGCTCGGGAAACGGCACCCCCGCAGGCCAGCCGCCCGACTCAGCGAGCAGCCTCTCCTGGCGCCCGGCGCCCGGAGGATGAGGTTTACGGGGATGTAGACGCGTCAGTCGACACGCCGACGGTCAAGGGTACGAGCCCGCGGCCGAAGGGGTCAAACCGAGCCGGGCCCGCCACCTGTGCGACCGGTCACGCCGGTCGCACAGGCAGTGGATCTCAGCCCTCGTCGGTGGAGGCCGACACGGAGGACGCGGACGGTGCCGACTGCTCCGCCGCCACCGTCTTCTTCGACGCGGTCTTCTTGGCGGCGGTCTTGGTGGTCTTCGCCGCCTTCTTGGCCGTCGTCTTCTTGGCGGCGGTCTTCTTCGCCGCCGTCTTCTTGGTGGTGGCGGCCTTCTTCGCCGTGGCCTTCTTGGCCGTCTTGCGGGCCGTCTTCTTGGCGGGCGCCGACTCCTCGGCGGCCTCCTCGGTGACGGCCGCCGCCGGGGAGGTCTCCTCCGCCGCGGTCTCCACCGTGGCGGCCTCCACCGTGGCGGTCTCCTCGGACGCGGCCGACGGGACGACCACGACGGCCGTCTCCTCGGACGCCGTGGACACCGTGGGCTTGCGCACGGCGCGGCGGCGCGGACGGGCCGGGGCGGCGCTCTCCGAGGCGGGCGCCTCGGCGACCGCCTCGGCGGCCTCGGCCTGCTCAGGCGCCTCCGTGGCCGCGGGCGCGGTCTCGGCGACCGTCACCACGGCCGCCTCGGCCCCCGCCGGGGAACCGGCCGGAGCGGACACCTTGCGGGTGGCCCGCCGCCGGGTACGGCCCTTGGGCGCGGCCTCCTCGGCCGGAGCGGCCTGCGCGGCCTCGACCACCGGGTCCTCCACTGCCATCGGCTCGGCCTGGGCCTCGGCGGCCGACTCCGGCTGCACCGGACGGGCGACCTCCTGCTCGGCGGTCACGTCCTGAGCCGTCGGCGCCTCGGCCTCGGCCTGCTCGGCCCGGCCCCTGCCGCGCCGGGCCTTGTCCCGGCCCTGCTCGGCGGCCTCACCGCGCGGGGAGCCCGCCGGAGCCGACGCCCGCCGGCTCGCCCGGCGACGCGACCGCCCCCGGCCGGCCGCGGCCTCCGCCTCGGCGGCGCTGCTGTACAGCTCCTCGTCGGGCTCGAAGGACGGCTCGGGCAGCGCGATCGGCTCGGCGGCCTCGGCTCCGACCTCGGCCTCGGTCTCGGCCTCCTGCTCGGCGGTCTCGACGGCCGCCTCGTGCACGTGCGGCAGCTCGGCGGCGCCGGCCCGCGCGCGCTTCTTGCGCTTGCCACCGCCCCCGGCGGCCGTCGGCTGCTCCATGTGCACGATGACACCGCGTCCGTTGCAGTGGACGCAGGTCTCGGAGAAGGACTCCAGCAGGCCCTGCCCGACCCGCTTGCGGGTCATCTGCACGAGCCCCAGCGAGGTCACTTCCGCGACCTGGTGCTTCGTACGGTCCCGGCCCAGGCACTCCAGCAGGCGCCGCAGCACCAGGTCCCGGTTGGATTCCAGCACCATGTCGATGAAGTCGATGACGATGATGCCGCCGAGGTCGCGCAGCCGCAGCTGGCGGACGATCTCCTCGGCCGCCTCCAGGTTGTTCCTGGTGACGGTCTCCTCGAGGTTGCCGCCCTGGCCGGTGAACTTGCCGGTGTTGACGTCGACGACGACCATCGCCTCGGTCCGGTCGATCACCAGCGAACCGCCGCTGGGCAGCCACACCTTGCGGTCGAGGGCCTTGGCGAGCTGCTCGTCGATCCGGTACGTGGCGAAGACGTCGACCTCGGAGGTCCACTTCGACAGCCGCTCGGCGAGGTCCGGCGCGACGTGCGAGACGTACCCGTGGATGGTCGACCACGCCTCGTCACCGCTGACGACGACCTTGGAGAAGTCCTCGTTGAAGATGTCGCGCACGACCCGGACGGTCATGTCCGGCTCGCCGTACAGCAGCGTCGGAGCGTTGCCGCTCTTGGCTTTCTTCTGGATGTCCTCCCACTGCTGCTGCAGCCGCTCGACGTCCCGGCGCAGCTCGTCTTCGCTCGCGCCCTCGGCGGCGGTGCGCACGATGACGCCCGCGTCCTCGGGGACGATCTTCTTGAGGATGGTCTTCAGCCGGGCCCGCTCGGTGTCGGGCAGCTTGCGGCTGATGCCGGTCATGGAGCCCTCGGGCACGTACACGAGGTAGCGGCCCGGCAGGGAGACCTGGCTGGTCAGACGGGCGCCCTTGTGACCGATGGGGTCCTTCGTCACCTGGACGAGCACGGACTGGCCGGACTTCAGGGCGGACTCGATGCGCCGCGGCCCGTGGGCCATGCCGAGCGCCTCGAAGTTGACCTCACCGGCGTACAGCACGGCGTTGCGGCCCTTGCCGATGTCGATGAAGGCGGCCTCCATCGACGGCAGCACGTTCTGCACCTTGCCGAGGTAGACGTTGCCGACGTACGAGGTCGCCTGCTCCTTGTTGACGTAGTGCTCGACGAGCACGTCGTCCTCGAGGACGCCGATCTGCGTGCGGTCGCCGTGCTGGCGGACGACCATGACCCGCTCGACGGCCTCGCGGCGGGCCAGGAACTCGGCCTCGGTGATGATCGGCACGCGCCGGCGGCCCTGCTCGCGGCCTTCGCGGCGGCGCTGCTTCTTGGCCTCCAGACGGGTCGAGCCCTTGATGGACTGCACCTCGTCGGACGGCTCGGCCTTGGGGCGGGGCTCGCGGACCTTGACGACCGTGCGCTCGGGGTCGTCGTCGGAGGGCTCGGCCTCGGTGCCGGAGTCACCGGCACGGCGACGGCGGCGACGGCGCCGGCGGCTGCTGCTGGAGCCGCCTCCGCCGGACTCGTCGCGGTCGGTGGCCTCGTCGGAGTCCTCGTCGTCCTCCTCGGCGGAGTCCTCGGTGTCGGCGGTGGTCTGCTCGGACTCGGCGTCCGAGCCCTCGCCGCCCTCGTCGGAGTCGGCGGACTCGCCACGCCGGCGGCGGCGACCGCCCCGGCGACGGCGGCGGCGCGAGCCGCTGCCCTCGGACTCGTCCTGGTCGTCGCCGTCGGCCTGGTCCTCGGCGGACTCGTCGGCCTCCTCCGCCTCGTCGGCGGAGGTGTCGGCGGCGGTCTCGGGGGCCTGGGTCTCGGGCTCGTCGCCGGCACCCCGGCGACGGCGACGCCGACGCGAGCCGCCGGTCTGCTCCTCGCGCTGGGCCTCGGCCGGCGCGGACTCCTCGGCCTCCTGCGGCTCCTCCGCCCCGGCCGCCTCGGCGGCGGCCGCGGCGGCGGCCCGCTCCGGCGTCTGGAACTGGGGCTCGGTGAAGACGGGGGCCTGGAACAGCGCGACGGCGGGCCGCCTCGGGCGCGACGCCGACTCGCTCTCGCCGTCGTCCGCACCCGCGGTCGTCCGGGCGGCGGCCTTCGAGGCCCTCGCGCCCTTGGCGGGCTGGGCGGGCTCGGCGAAGCCACTGGCGGCCCGGCGCACCACGCGGCGGCGGCGACGCGGTCCGGCCTCTTCGGCCGACTCGGCGGCTTCGTCGGCCGCGGTCTCGGCGGGGGCGCGGGCGGGCTCGGCGGCAGCGGGCTCGGAGGCGGTCACCTCGGACGCGCGGGCGGGCTCGGCGGGGTTCTCGGTCACAGGTGCCTTCGCCTCCTCGGCGTTGCCCTCCACCGCGTCCGCGGCGGAAGGCGCCCCGGCGGGCGCGGACGCCCGCCGCGAGGCACGCCGGCGAGTCCGACGCGGAGCAGCCTCTTCAGCGGCCTCGGCACCTTCGGCGGCGCCCTCGGGCACGGCCGCAGTCTCCGGGGCGTCGGCCACGGCCGGGGCGGCGACGGTCCCGGCCGCCTGCGCCGGAGCGGCGACGGTCTCGGCGGTCTCCGCCGGAGCGGCGGCGGGCGAGGTCACGGTGCGGGTGGCGCGACGCCGGGTGCGCTTGGGAGCGGCGTCCTCGGTCGCGTCGGCGGACGCGGCGGGCGTGACGGCCTCGGCCGGCTCGGCGGCGGGGGTGTCGGCGGTCGCCGTGACCACGCTCTCGGCGGCCTCGGCCGACTCCGGAGCCCCGGCGGGCGCGGAGGCACGGCGCACGGCGCGACGCCGCTTGGGCGGGGCGGACACGGCAGCCTCATCGCTCACGACGGCCTCGGGAGCCTTGTCCGCCTCGGCGGTGACTTCCTCGACCTCGGCGGCCTCCACGACGTCGGCCGCGAGATCCTCGGCCTCGGCGGCCGGTACGGCCGGCGCGACGGTCTCCACCGGCGCGTCGGAGGAGGCGCCGGTGGGCGGACCCGCCGGGCGCGACGCGGCACGCCGCCGCCGGCGGGGCGGCAGGGTGTCGCTGGGGGTGTTCTGTTCGGAACCCTCTGTGGGTTCGGTCGGTTCGAGCATGCGGGCTTGTCTCCCGTCAGGCTCCCGGGCGCCGCGCCTGGTCCGGCGATGCCGGTGACGTCCGCGGCGCGCGCTGTGCGCGTTCGCCGCCGTCCGGGGCGCGGGCGCCGCACGGGAGCTCTCTGTGTCCTGTCTCGCCGGTTCCGTACGCCGAATGCGTACGGCCTGGCGAAAGTCTTCTGGTCGGTGCGCTGCCCGACCCAGGTGGCTCCCGAGTCCGAGGGCGGCGCTACGACGTCCGTCCCTACGCGGGACCTTCCTTACGCCGACGCCGTCGCGGTGGCAGTCGTTTCGGCCGTTGAGTGGGCCTCGACTGCCTCGCGGTCGGGCGCGAGCGGGTCGGTCACCGTGCCGGTCTCTTCATCGAACAGCCCCTGCGCCAGCCTGGTCACCGCAGCGGGGACCGGCGGCGCCAGGTCGGCCACGGCGCGGAGACCGGACAGGACGTCGTCGGGTCGTACGGCAGGCGTCACGTGCCGAACAACCAGCCGCAGTATCGCACAGGGCTGGTCGGTCGGCCTATCAGCCTGCGAACTGTGCGTTTCCTCCGGACCGCGGACCTCCAGGCTCGCGACCGCGGAACGGGCGTCGAACGTACGGACGCCGTTCTTGGCAAGGCGTTGGACCTCGACGGTCTCGGCCGCGTTGAAGGCGTCCGCCGCGCGGCGGGCCTCCTCGACCGGCACCCCGTCCAGCCGGAGCTCCCAGACGGAAGCCGTCAGCCGGTCGGCGAGTCCCGAGGTGCGGGCCTCGACCGCCTCGGTGATGTCTAGCCCGGTGGGCAGCGACTCGTCCAGGAGGGCCCTGAGCTGCTCCGGGTCGCGCGGCGCGGTGAGCGCGATCTCCAGGTACTCCGCCTCACTGCCCGTGCCGGTGGGTGCGGCATTGGCGTACGACACCTTCGGGTGCGGTGTGAAGCCTGCCGAGTAGGCCATCGGCACCTCGGCACGGCGCAACGCACGCTCGAAGGCGCGCTGGAAGTCACGGTGGCTGGTGAACCGGAGGCGGCCGCGCTTGGTGTAGCGCAGTCGGATGCGCTGCACCGCGGGTGCGGGCGGCGGGCCTTCGGGCTGTCGCTTGCCCAGTGTCGTTCAGTCCTTCGTGAGAGCGGTCGTACTGCTACCAAGAGTACGTGCCTCGCGCCCCGATGGTTCCCTCCGGCCGACCGGCTGCGGCTGCCGCGGCTCGCCGAAGAGCATCCGCCGGAAGTCGGCGCGGGCCTGACGTACGGACTCACGGGCGGCGGCGAGCGCCTGCCGGGTGGCCCGCCCCACGCTCCGGGCGGCCTCGGCGGCGGGCCGCAGGAGGGTGTCCCGCACGGCGTGCCCGACGGGCGTCAGCACGCTGCGGTACACCCACCGCACCGGTTCGACGAAGATCCACCGCAGGAGGGTGCCGAGGAAGCGCCCGACGGTGAGCGAGATGTGCCCGGCGACGCGCCAGGCGTGGCCCAGGGCGTCCCACGCCTCCCGGCCGATGACGGCGAGGACGCGTCCGACCGGCGTGAGGATCCAGCGCCAGAGGGCAAGTGCGGGCAGGACGAGCAGGATGCGGGCGATCCAGTAGAGGGCCATGCCGATGCCGGTGACGATCGTGCTCACCAGCCACACGAGCCCCTTGCCGCACCGGACGACCGCGCGGCCGACGGGCGCGAGCACCCAGGTGTACAGCCAGAGGGCCGGTACGACGACCAGGTACCTGGCGAGCCAGGCCACGACCGTCCAGACGCCGATGCCGAGCGCGGCGAGCCCGGCGCCGACCCCCTTCAGGACCCATCCCACCGCGTGCCCGACGGGCGTGAGCAGGTGGGCGTACACCCAGCCGAGCGCGGCTCCGACGCCCCTTCCGAGCCAGGCGGCGGCCGCCCCGATGCCCCGGGCGACCCATGCGAGCCCGTGCCCCACCGGTGTCAGGACCCAGCGGTACAGCCAGACCAGCGGCACGACGAGGAGGACGTTCCCGAGCCATCCGAGGGCCTTGCCCACCGGGACGACGACATACCGCCACAGCCCCACGAACGGCCAGACGAACACCGCCCGTCCGAGCCACAGCAGCGCCCGGCCGAGCGGCCGCAGCAGTGCGTCGTTCAGGAACCGGCCGGTGACGACGAGCCCGTCCCACAGCATCCGCACGGGGACGACGAGGACGAGCACGATGATCCGCACGGGAATCCGGATCGCGACGGCGAGACACCCCTCGACCGCCTCCGGCTCACGCCGGACCTGCGGCTCGGTCGGCCGTTTACCCAGATCGACCCGCGCCTCAAGGCTCTCGCGGGGATGCTTCTCCAGATCCATACCGTCGTAGACGCCTTCAGGGGCCCGTCCGGATCCAGCACCGCACAACCCCGCCCCGTTCTCCCGCGTTTCCTCCACTCGGCCGCAAGATCATATGGCTCACGCGGGGGTGATCCGCACCTGCAGCAGCCGGGGGGCTCCTCGAAACCGCTGCGGGCGTAGGCGGGGATGGCCGCGAGTTCGGCAGGGCGGGCGGGGCGGATGCCGAGGTTCTCCATCAGAGCGTGGTGGGGTCCGCTGCCCCGTCCGTCTCCCAGCGCAGCAGATCTCCCGGCTGGCACTCCAGCACCTCGCACAGCGCGGCGAGGGTGGAGAAGCGGACCGCCTTGGCGCGGCCGTTCTTGAGGACGGCCAGGTTGGCGGGGGTGATGCCGACGCGTTCCGCCAGTTCACCCACGGACATCTTGCGTTTGGCCAGCATCACGTCGATGTCGACGGCGATCGGCATCAGATGACCTCTTCCAGCTCGGCCCGCATACGGGCCGCCTCGATGTCGCGTGCGACGGCCTGTGCGAGCAGCATCCGCAGCACGAGCACGACCAGCGCGACGCCCAGCACGGCCATCACGACCCCGCACAGCAGAAGGACCACCCCGGGAGCGACGGCCTCGCCCGGCGCGAGGACGACCGCGAGCGCGAAGACCAGCAGGGCGGCCGCCACGAACGCGCCGATCACGATGTGCACGTAGCGGAACGCGGCGCTGGAGAACACCGTCCCGCGACGCACCATCGTCACCAGCCGCCACACGCAGACCACGACGACCTGGGCCGTCACGATACCCAGGATCGTGATCACGAGGATCGGGGTGCGCAGATACGCGTACTCGGGCCTGAGCCCGTTCATGTCGACGGCCAGCAGCGGCACCATCACCGCCTGCACGAAAAGCGACCCGGCGAGCAACACCACGAGCACCCCGCGCAACGCCGCCACGGCCAGCTTCCCCATCACCACTCCCTCGATCGATCCACGATGGAAATCTATCGAGATTCGATATGTGGCGCAAGGAGTCCGGCCCCTCACCGCCCCCCTCACCGCTCCGCCTTCCACGACGAACACGGCGAGCATCTGCCCACAGGTGTGTGCGACACGTGACACCGTGGCAGGAGACGTGCATGCCCGGCACTCGGGTCGAGGAGGACGCAGTGGATTGGCGCGTGTTCGCACGGTAGATGGCCTCCATGGCGCGTGACCTGCTCGCCCAGGACTCCGTCGGCGCCACACTCGAGCACATCACCAAGGCGGCCACGCAGTGCGTGGCGGGGTGCGACGCGGCCGGCATCCTCCTCCTGCACGGCAGGCAGGTGGAGACGCTCGCGCCCACCCACGACCTGGTCGTCGAGAGCGACCAGTTCCAGGACACCTTCAGGACGGCCCCTGCTTCGACGCGGCCCGCATCAGCAGCGGGAGCGCGTGTTCCGCATCGCCGACTTCACCGCCGAGCAGCCCCGATGGCCCGCCTACGCCGTACAGGCCCGCAAGCTGGGCGTGGGCAGCATGCTGGGCTTCCTGCTCTACACCGAAGACGAGGACCTCGGCGCGCTCGACCTCTACTCGCACCACCCGGGGTCCTTCACGGACGACAGCGAGACCGCCGGCTGGCTGCTGGCCTCGCACGCGGCCGTGGCCTTCTCCAGCGCCCGCAGTTACGCCCAGATGGAACAGGCCATGGCCACGCGCCACGTCATCGGCGAGGCCATGGGCATCCTCATGGGCAGCCACCACCTCACCGAGGAGCAGGCCTTCGACCTGCTGCGCCGCTACTCGCAGGAGAAGAACATCAAGCTCCGCGAGGTCGCCCGGCGGGTCTGCGAGAAGGGCCGCCTGGCATGACGGCTCCCCCAGCACACATTCTGAACTGGGGGAACCTGCCCGAGTCGGCCCCCCAGGGGAGCGTCACCAACCCGGCCTGCTGAGCGGGTCCCCCGGATGACGGACCTCTCACCTACCGGGGTCCGGCAGGCTCAGAAGACGGGGGCGTCACTCACTCAGTGCGAATGACCGCTGGGCGCCGGTGCCGCGTTCTTGACCGTCAGGGGCAGCAGTTTCTTGCCCGTCGGGCCGATCTGGATCTGAGTGTCCATCTGCGGGCACACCCCGCAGTCGAAGCACGGCGTCCAGCGGCAGTCCTCGACCTCGGTCTCGTCGAGGGAGTCCTGCCAGTCCTCCCAGAGCCAGTCCTTGTCCAGGCCGGAGTCGAGGTGGTCCCAGGGGAGGACCTCCTCGTAGGTGCGCTCGCGGGTGGTGTACCAGTCGACGTCGACGCCGAACGGGGCGAGGGCCTTGTCCGCGCAGGCCATCCAGCGGTCGTACGAGAAGTGCTCGCGCCAGCCGTCGAAGCGGCCGCCGTCGTCGTAGACCGCGCGGATGACCGCGCCGATGCGGCGGTCGCCGCGGGACAGGAGGCCCTCGACGATGCCGGGCTTGCCGTCGTGGTAGCGGAAGCCGATGGAACGGCCGTACTTCTTGTCACCGCGGATCTTGTCGCGCAGCTTCTGCAGACGGGCGTCCGTCTCCTCGGCCGAGAGCTGCGGGGCCCACTGGAAGGGCGTGTGCGGCTTGGGGACGAAGCCGCCGATCGAGACCGTGCAGCGGATGTCGTTGGAGCGGGAGACCTCGCGGCCCTTGGCGATGACCTTCGTCGCCATGTCGGCGATCTGCAGGACGTCGTCGTCAGTCTCGGTCGGCAGGCCGCACATGAAGTACAGCTTCACCTGGCGCCAGCCGTTGCCGTACGCCGTCGAGACCGTGCGGATCAGGTCCTCTTCCGAGACCATCTTGTTGATGACCTTGCGGATGCGCTCCGAGCCGCCTTCGGGGGCGAAGGTGAGGCCGGAGCGGCGGCCGTTCCTGGTGAGCTCGTTCGCCAGGTCGATGTTGAAGGCGTCCACCCGGGTCGAGGGGAGCGACAGACCGATCTTGTCGTCCTCGTAGCGGTCGGCGAGGCCCTTGGCGATGTCGCCGATCTCCGTGTGGTCGGCGGAGGACAGGGACAGCAGGCCGACCTCCTCGAAGCCCGTCGCCTTCAGGCCCTGCTCGACCATGTCGCCGATGCCCGTGATGGAACGCTCGCGCACCGGGCGCGTGATCATGCCGGCCTGGCAGAAGCGGCAGCCGCGGGTGCAGCCGCGGAAGATCTCCACCGACATGCGCTCGTGGACCGTCTCGGCCAGCGGGACCAGCGGCTGCTTGGGGTACGGCCACTCGTCCAGGTCCATGACGGTGTGCTTGGAGACGCGCCACGGCACCCCGCTGCGCTTCGGCACGACACGGGCGATCCGGCCGTCCGGCAGGTACTCGACGTCGTAGAAGCCGGGGACGTACACCCCGCCCGTCCGCGCCAGGCGGAAGAGGAGCTCCTCGCGGCCGCCGGGGCAGCCCTCGGCCTTCCAGGCGCGGACGATCGCGGTGATCTCCAGGACGGCCTGCTCGCCGTCGCCGATCACGGCGCAGTCGATGAAGTCGGCGATCGGCTCGGGGTTGAACGCCGCGTGGCCGCCGGCCAGGACGATCGGGTCGTCCAGACCGCGGTCCTTGGACTCCAGCGGGATGCCGGCCAGGTCGAGCGCGGCGAGCATGTTCGTGTAGCCCAGCTCCGTGGAGAAGGACAGGCCGAACACGTCGAAGGCCTTCACGGGCCGGTGGCTGTCCACCGTGAACTGCGGGACGTGGTGCTCCCGCATGAGCTCCTCGAGGTCCGGCCACACGCTGTAGGTGCGCTCGGCGAGGACGCCCTGCTGCTCGTTGAGCACCTCGTAGAGGATCATGACGCCCTGGTTGGGCAGACCGACCTCGTAGGCGTCCGGGTACATGAGCGCCCAGCGGACGTCACAGGAGTCCCAGTCCTTGACCGTGGAGTTGAGCTCTCCGCCGACGTACTGGATCGGCTTCTGCACATGCGGGAGCAGAGCTTCGAGCTGCGGGAAAACCGACGCAGCGACTTCGGCAGGCATGTCGCGCACCTTCGTGAGCTGGACTGAACTGACAGGGGTGACCATCCAGACTAACGCGGCCGCGGGGTACCTCCGTACGCCGGAAGATCAGAGGGCCGCCGCACCGTCCTTGATCCCGGCCCAGAACCCGGGCAGTTCCGCCTCCACGCGCAGCGCCCGCTGCTCCTCGCGTTCATGGAGGAGGCCGTAGGTGAAGGCGTTCTCCCCCGCCGCGTGGGCGACCGCGGACAGCTCGCGCAGGGCCTTGCGGGCCATGACGCTGTCCTGGTGCTCGCCGAGCAGGTTCTGCAGCGCCTTCATGGACTTGACCATGGTCTTGGCGGGCTTGCCGAGGACGGGCTGGGCCGCCTCCGCCGCGTAGCGGGTGCGCTTGGCCTTCCTGCGGGCGTCGTGCAACGCGAGGTCCCGCTCGGTGCCGGGTTCCAGCTCCGCCGCCCGGTCGACCAGCTTCGACACCTTGCGGAAGTCCTTGCGCACGGCCTTGGCGATCGGCTTGCGCGGCTCCTTGCCGGCCGCCTTGAGCAGCGGGGGGTCGGCGATCAGCGCGTCCAGGGTGTCGAGCAGGGACAGGTAGCGGCGGGAGTCCAGGACCCCGAGGAGGCGGCCGCGGGCCCCGCCGTGCTCGGCGCTGGACCAGGAGTGCAGGCGTTCGACGACCGGGCCGCGGACCAGGTCGTCGGGCACCTCGTCGACGGCCGCGGTCAGCCGCTCGGTCAGCACCTCGCGGTCCCGGTCCCGGCCCAGCTCGCCGGCGAGCCACTTCAGCTCGGCGGCGACGGGGTCGGTGACGGCCCGGTCGAGGATCGCGCCGAACGACTTGAAGGTGCTGCGCATCCGGCGGGTGGCCACGCGCATGCTGTGCACGGAGTCCTCGGCGTCCCGGCGGACGGCGGGGTCGAGCTCGACGATCGCGTCCCGCTGGGTGCGCAGGTAGGCCAGCACATGGTCGCCGGCGGTCACCGGTCGCCGCACGTGCGGGGACTTGCGCCGCTTGCCCGGTGCGGTCTCCTCCAGGGCGCGGGCCAGCTTCGACGACGACGCCGAGGGCCGTACGCCCGCCTTGCGCAGCCGCTTCTCCACCTTGTCGAGCAGGGCCGGGTCTCCCCCGTCGGCGAGTTCCACCTCGACCTCGGTCCACTGTGCCTCGCCTCCGCGTCCCGTGAGCCGCTCGGCGTGCACGGTGTCCACGCTCACCTCGGCCAGCAGCCGGCCGTCGGCGTCGAGCAGGTGGCGTACGTCGCGGGCGGAGCGCAGCCGGACCACCGGGAGCAGCTCCCTGTCGCGGACGCGGGAGCGGACCAGCGCGGCGAGGTCGTCGGGGAGGGTGTCGGAGAGCGGGGCGTGGATCTCGTCACGGACGTCCGGCGCGATCGGGAACTTGAGGTGCCAGCCGGCGTCGGAGCCGCCGGTGCGGCGGCGCAGGGTGACCGAGGACGCGGCGAGGCGCTCGTCTCCGGTGTCGTAGTAGGTGGCGTCGAGGTGGGCCACGCCCTTGTCGACCACGGCGGCGATCCCGCCGGCGCCGGTCAGGTCGGGAAGGCCGCTCTCGCCGGATTCGTACTTGCGCTCGATCTCGCGTTTCGTCTCCGCCATGGATCAAATCTAGTGGCTGATCGGCCGGGACAGCAGTGGTGCGCACCCCCGGGAGGGGCGACACGGTCAGGTCGTCAGCAGGGCCCGCATCTCCTCGCCGTCCGGGAACGGCGCGTCCTTCACCGTCCGGGAGACGAGGTACACGTGGGCGTCCTCGAACTGGTGGTACGACAGCGGCTCCGGGCCCTGCCCGACGAGCAGCACGTTGTGCTCCAGACGCCAGCTGACGTACCGGGTGTTGTACCTGGGCTGCCGGACGTCGTGGTCCGGCAGGCCCAGCCGCTCGGTGAACTGCCGCACCACGGCGGCGAAGTGGGCGTCGAACTCCGGCCGCCAGGCGCCCTCCTCGCTGGTCCAGCCGGGCAGCGGACCCCAGCAGTCCTCGTCGAGCAGACCGCCGTCGACGGAGTAGAGGTAGGCGAACGGCAGGTGGAGCGAGCCGTCGCCGTCGCAGGTGACGAAGTGGCCCTGCGGTGTGAGGTGGGTGGCGTCGGGGACATCGGGTGCGTCCTGGTACGCCGGTCCCCGCACCGTCTGCGCCCAGTCGGGCCAGGCGGCGTCCCGCATTCGCGCCTCGACGGCGTCGTCGTCGGTGAGGTCCAGCTCCGCCAGTGCGAGGAGCCGGCTCACCAGCTCCTCGGTCACCGGACACAGGGCGACGTGCTCCCCGGACATTCCACTCCCCCGTTGGGGCCGCTAGGCCGACATCGGCCGCTGCAACCGGATCGACTGCAACAACCCCACCGCTATCCACACGGCGAACATCGATGATCCTCCGTAGGACACGAACGGCAGCGGCAGGCCCGTGACGGGCATGATGCCGAGTGTCATGCCGACGTTCTCGAACGTCTGGAAGGCGAACCAGGCGACGATGCCCGCGGCCACGATCGTGCCGTACAGGTCCGTGGTCTCCCGGGCGATGCGGCAGGCCCGCCACAGGACGATGCCGAGGAGCACGATGATCAGGCCGCCGCCGAGGAAGCCCAGCTCCTCCCCCGCCACGGTGAAGACGAAGTCCGTCTGCTGCTCGGGCACGAACTGGCCGGTGGTCTGCGAGCCGTGGAAGAGGCCGGAGCCGGTCAGGCCGCCCGAACCGATGGCGATACGGGCCTGGTTGGTGTTGTAGCCGACGCCGGCCGGGTCGAGCTCGGGGTTGGCGAAGGCGGCGAAGCGGTTGATCTGGTACTCGTCGAGGATCCCGATCTGCCAGACGGTGACCGCGCCCAGGGTGCCCGCGCCGAGCAGGCCGAACACCCACCGGTTGGACGCCCCGGAGGCCAGCAGCACGCCGAGCACGATGATGACCATCACCATGACCGACCCGAGGTCGGGCATCAGCATCACGATCAGCATCGGCACGGCGGCCAGGCCGAGCGCCTGCACGACCGTGCGGTGGTCGGGGTACTGCTTGTCGCCCGCGTCGACCCGCGCCGCCAGCAGCATCGCCATGCCCAGGATGATCGTGACCTTGACGAACTCCGAGGGCTGGAGCGAGAAGCCGCCGGGCAGCTTGATCCAGGAGTGGGCGCCGTTGATCGTGGAGCCCAGCGGGGTGAGCACCAGCAGGATCAGCAGCAGCGAGAAGCCGTACAGGACCGGGACGGCGGTGCGCAGGGCGCGGTGGCCGAGCCAGATCGTGCCGGCCATCAGGGCGAGGCCGATGCCGGTGTTCAGCAGGTGCCGGACGAGGAAGTAGTACGGGTCGCCCTGGTTGAGTTCCGTGCGGTTGCGGGTCGCCGAGTAGACCAGGAGCGTGCCGAGCAGGGACAGGGCCACCGCCGACAGCAGGATGGGCCAGTCGAGCCGCCGCGCCACCGAGTCACGGGCGAGCATTCGGGTCCAGCCGGATCGCTCGGGCCCGTAGCCGGAGACCTGGAAGCTGTTCACTCCGCCGGTCATGCCGGGCACCTCCGGCTTCCCGGGCGGCGCCGGCGCCTTCGGGTGTCACGGTTCTCGGGTGACGGCGGGGCCGACGTGACCGGCTGGAGCGGGTCCGCCGGGGCGTTCGGGTCCTGCTTGTCGGCCTTCTGGTCCTTGGCCGGGTCCTTCGGGACCTTCGGGGAGGCGATGGTGCCGTCCGTCTTGACCTTCGGCAGGGTCTTCTGCGGGGTGGGCAGCAGGGCCTTCTTCCGGTCGATGGCGCCGTCCTCGGACACGCCGTACAGCGCGTTGTAGATGTTGCGGACGGCGGGGCCCGAGGCGCCGGAACCCGTACCACCCTGGGAGATCGTCATGACGATCGAGTATTCCTTGGTGTACGTGGCGAACCAGGAGGTCGTCTGCTTGCCGTAGACCTCCGCCGTACCCGTCTTGGCGTGCATCGGGATCTTGTCCTGCGGCCAGCCGCCGAACCTCCAGGCGGCCGTACCGCGGGTGGCGACTCCCGCGAGGGCTTCGTCTATCTCGTCGCGCGTCTTCTGCGTCATGGGCAGCTTGCCGTGCGACTCGGGCTTGATCGGCGTGACCGTCTTGCCGTCGGCGCTGATGACGGCCTTGCCCACGGAGGGGGTGAAGAGGGTGCCGCCGTTGGAGATGGCCGAGTAGATGGTGGCCATCTGGATGGGCGTGACGAGCGTGTCGCCCTGGCCGATGGAGTAGTTGACGGAGTCACCGGCGCGCAGGCGATTGCCTTCGAGGCAGTTCTCGTAGGCGATCTTCTCGGCGTAGCTGCCGTTGCGCTTGCCGGTGCGGCACCAGGCGTCCTTGTTGGCCTTCCAGTAGTTCAGCTTCCACTGGCGGTCGGGGACGCGGCCGGTGACCTCGTTGGGGAGGTCGATGCCGGTCTCCTTGCCGAGGCCGAACTGGTGGGCGGTCTTGTAGAACCAGTCGTTGGCGTTCTTCTTCGGCTTGGTGCCGCCGTCGCGCTTCCACTCCTCGTGGGAGAGGGCGTAGAAGACGGTGTCGCAGGACACCTCCAGGGCGCGGCCGAGGCTGATGGCGCCGTGGCTCTGGGATTCGAAGTTCTTGAAGACCTGGCCGCCGATCGAGTATGAGCTGGAGCAGTTGTAGGGGCCGTTGAAGGAGTACCCGGCGTTGACCGCGGCGGCCGTCGGGATGACCTTGAAGATGGAGCCGGGGGCCGACTGGCCCTGGATGGCGCGGTTGAGCAGCGGGTAGTTGGAGTTCTTGCCGGTGAGGCGTGTGTAGTCCTTGGCGGAGATGCCGCCCACCCAGGCGTTCGGGTCGTAGCTGGGGTTCGAGGCCATGGCGACGACGCGGCCGGTCTTGGCCTCCATCACCACGACGGCGCCGGAGTCGGCCTTGTAGTTGGTGCCGGTGTTGCGGTCGTGCTGCTTGCGGGCTTCCTTCATCGCCTCGTTCAGCTGGTACTCGGCGATGCGCTGGACCCGGGAGTCGATGCTGGTGACGAGGTTGTCGCCGGGGTGGGCCGGGTCGGCCTCGGCCTGGCCGATGACCCGGCCGAGGTTGTCGACCTCGTAGCGGGTGACGCCGGCCTTGCCGCGCAGCGCCTTGTCGTACTGGCGCTCCAGGCCCGAGCGGCCGACCTGGTCGGAGCGCAGATACGGCGAGTTGGTGTTCTGCGCCTTCTTGATCTCCTCGTCGGTGACCGGGGAGAGGTAGCCGAGGACCTGGGCGGTGTTGGCCTTGCCCGGGCTCGGGTAGCGGCGCACGGCCTGCGGCTCGGCGGTGATGCCGGGGAAGTCCTCGGCGCGCTCGCGGATCTGCAGGGCCTGCTTGGCGGTGGCCTCGTCGGTGATGGGGATGGGCTGGTAGGGCGAGCCGTTCCAGCAGGGCTGTGGCGTCTTGGCGTCGCACAGCCGGACCTTCATCTGGACGTCCTTGGGCGTCATGCCCAGGACGCCGGCGAGCTTGGTGAGGACTTCCTTGCCGTCGTCCTTCATCTTCAGCAGGTCGGTGCGGGAGGCGGAGACCACCAGCCGTGTCTCGTTGTCCGCGATCGCCACACCCCGCGCGTCCAGGATCGAGCCGCGGACGGCCGGCTGGACGACCTGCTGGACGTGGTTGCCCGAGGCCTCCTTGGCGTACGCGGCGCCCTCCCGGATCTGGAGGTACCACAGGCGTCCGCCGAGGGTGAGCAGGAGGGAGAGGACGAGGACCTGGATGACGACGAGCCGGATCTGGACCCGTGAGTTCCTGCCGGTCTCGGGAATGTTGGTCACTGCGGCTGCCTCCCCCTCTCGGTGCGCGTACGGGTGTGCGGGTGCGACCGTGCGTCCTGGCACGGATGTGCGGATACGAGTGATGAACGACGGGCCCACGAGCCGGCGTTCCTACTGGACCGACCCGTTCGGGTGAACTTCTTTGCGGTCACAGCCGCTTGACCCCCTTGATGCGCCCGGCGCGCGCCATGCGGGCCCGGGCCGCCTTCACCCGCAGCCCGTTGCGCTGGCTGCCGATCTTCAGTCCGGTGCCGCCGGAGAGCCAGCCGGAGGAGATGTCCGTGGCCTTCGCCGCGGCCGAGGTCGACTCGGCGAGCGGATCGTTCTCGGCGCGCCTGGCCAGGGCCATGATCCCCGGCACGACGAACGGGGCGAGCAGGAGGTCGTACAGGGCGGCGGTGAACAGCAGGCTGCCGAGGCCGACGTGGCGGGCGGCGGTGTCGCCGACGAGGGCTCCGACCCCGGCGTACAGCAGGGTGGAGCCGACCGCGGCGGCGACCACCACGACCATGGGGCCGGTGGCGGACTTGAGCTGGCCCGTCTCGGGTTTCACCAGGCCCGCGAGGTAGCCGATGACGCACAGCACGAGGGCGTAGCGCCCGGCGGCGTGGTCGGCGGGCGGGGCCAGGTCGGCGAGCAGGCCCGCGCCGAACCCGACGAGGGCACCGCCCACGTGCCCGTACACCAGCGCGAGACCGAGCACGGTGAGCAGCAGCAGGTCGGGCACGGCGCCCGGCAGATGGAGGCGGGCGAGGACGCTCACCTGGATCACCAGGGCGACGACGACCAGGGCGGAGGAGAGCAGGATCCGGTTGACGCGCATGGGGTGACAGCTCCTACTGCTCTTGCTGGTTCTGGCCGTCCACGGGTGCCTCGGCCGACGGCGTCACGGTCACCGTCACCGTCGGCCGGGGGGTCGGCTTGGGCTTGGGCGGGAGGACCGTGTCACGCGGGTCCTTCTTCGGGGCCTCGACGACGACTCCGACGATGTCGAGCTTGGTGAAGCCGACGTACGGCGTGACGTAGAGCGTGCGGGTCAGGCCGCCGCCGGAGGGGTCGACGCGGGAGACCACGCCGACGGGCACGCCGGGCACGAACGGCCGGTCGGCCTGCGAGCCGAAGGTGACCAGACGGTCGCCCTTCTTCACCTCGGCCTTGCCGTTGAGGAGCTCGACGCGCAGCGGGCGGTCGCCCTGCCCGGAGGCGAAGCCGAGCTCGTCGCCGGACTCCATCCGGGTGCCGACGGTGAAGTCGGGGTCGCTGGCGAGCAGGACGGTTGCGGTGTTGGGGCCGACGGTGGTGACCCGGCCGACGAGCCCCTCCCCGTTCAGGACGGTCATGTCGCGCTTGATGCCGTCCTTGGCGCCGACGTCGATGGTGATGGTCCAGGAGAAGCCCTGCGCGGCTCCGATGGCGATGACCTCGGCGCCCTTGATGCCGTACTGGCCCTGGCCGGCGATCTTCAGCATCTTGTCGAGCTGCTTGAGGCGGCTGCGGCTGCGGTCGTCGCTGCCAAGGCGCGCCTTCAGGGCCGCGTTCTCCTTCTCCAGCGCGGCGAGCCGGTCGTGCCGTTCACCGGAGTCGCGGATGGCGGAGACCGCGTTGCCGACCGGGTCGACCGCGGCCGAGACGCCGCTCTCGATCGGGCCGAAGACCGTCGCCGCGCCCTGCCGGGCACCGTCGACGGGCGAGTCCTCCCCGCCGCGGATGTCCACCGTGATCAACGCGAACGCGATGGCGATCAGCAGCACCAGGAGCAGCCGGCTCTCTCGTGTGTCCCTCACGTGCGGCGGCCGTGCCCTTCCTCATAGGAATTCGGGAAGCCCCAGGGAAACCCGAGGGGCTGCTTTGTGGGAGCTTATGCCTCTATATCAACGATCCGCCGTACGAGAGGAGATCGTCCCGTACGGCGGAATCGAAGAGTTATGTCATCTGCGCGGCTGGGCGTCCAGCACCTGCTGGAGCGCCTCGAACTCCTCGACGCACTTTCCGGATCCGAGCGCCACGCTGTCCAGCGGGTCCTCGGCGATGTGGATCGGCATGCCGGTCTCCCGGCGCAGCCGCTCGTCGAGACCGCGCAGCAGCGCCCCGCCGCCGGTCAGAACGATTCCTCGGTCCATGATGTCGCCGGACAGCTCCGGCGGGCACTTGTCGAGGGTCGTCTTGACGGCGTCGACGATCGCGTTGACCGGCTCCTCGATCGCCTTGCGGACTTCGGCGGCGGAGATGACGACGGTCTTCGGCAGCCCGGAGACGAGGTCCCGGCCGCGGATTTCGGTGTGCTCGTCGGAGTCGAGGTCGTACGCCGAACCGATCGTGATCTTGATCTGCTCGGCCGTGCGCTCACCCAGCAGGAGGGAGTACTCCTTCTTGATGTGCTGGATGATCGCGTTGTCCAGTTCGTCGCCCGCGACACGGATGGACTGGGCGGTGACGATGCCGCCGAGGGAGATGACCGCGACCTCCGTGGTGCCGCCGCCGATGTCGACCACCATGTTGCCCGTGGCCTCGTGGACCGGCAGGCCGGAACCGATGGCCGCGGCCATGGGCTCCTCGATGATGTGCACCTGACGGGCGCCGGCCTGGGACGACGCCTCGATGACGGCGCGGCGCTCGACGCCCGTGATGCCCGAGGGCACACAGACGACGACCCGCGGACGAGCCAGATACCGCCGCTTGTGGATCTTCAGGATGAAGTAGCGGAGCATCCGCTCGGTGATCTCGAAGTCGGCGATCACGCCGTCCTTCAGCGGCCGCACGGCAACGATGTTGCCGGGCGTGCGCCCGATCATCTTCTTCGCTTCGGCACCGACCGCGAGGATGCCACCGGTGTTGGTGTTGATCGCGACGACGGACGGCTCGTTGAGTACGATCCCGCGACCCCTGACGTACACCAGCGTGTTGGCGGTCCCGAGGTCGACAGCCATGTCACGGCCGATGAACGACATTGAGTTCCCCATCAGGATTCGTCTGGCCTTCCCACTAGCTTTTGAGGGCTTTTCAGGTAGGCAAAGGTGGGTGCTGTGACGTGAAGGCTTCCATCGTAGACGCGCCTTCGCGAACACTGCGGGAGGGTCTCCGCCATTGTCAGCAGATGCCGTCCGCATTCGCTTCTGGAGACGGGCGTTCGGGGACCATCGTTCCCTCGATCGCCACGCATATGCCGCAAAGTCCGGGGGCTACGGCCCCCGGACCTGCCGTATGTGCTGGTGGGGTGCGGACGCTACGCCCGGCCGGGGAAGAAAATCTTCACCTCGCGCTCGGCGGACTCCTCGGAGTCGGAGGCGTGGATCAGGTTCTCCCGGACGATGACGCCGTAGTCGCCGCGGATGGAGCCCGGCGCCGCGGCGATCGGGTCGGTCGGGCCGGCGAGCGCGCGTACGCCCTCGATGACCCGCTCACCCTCGACGATCAGCGCCACGACCGGACCGGAGGCCATGAAGTCCACCAGCGGCTCGTAGAAGGGCTTGCCCTTGTGCTCGCCGTAGTGCTGCTCCAGGGTGTCCTGGTCCAGGGTGCGCAGCTCCAGCGCGGTGATCGTCCAGCCCGCCTTGCGCTCGATGCGGCTGATGATCTCGCCGGTCAGGCCTCGACGGACGGCGTCGGGCTTGAGGAGGACGAGGGTGCGCTGGCTCACTACGGGCTCCTAGTACGTGAAGGTTGAGCGGTGGGACGAGATTACCCGGCGTGTCGGGGCGAGCGTCACGCAGCGTCAGGTGTGGAGGAACCGGCCTGGTCCGCGAATCTCGCCTTCGCCTCGTCCACCTTCCGGCCGTAGTGCACCGACGCCCACCACAGGGCCGCGAAGACCGCCCCCAGGAAGTACATGGTCGGCACGATGAACCCCGAGGCGATGAGCGCGATCTGCAGCGCCCAGCCGAGGGCCACCCCGCCCGGGCGCGTCACCAGGCCGCACAGCACCAGGCACAGGAACATCGCGATGCCGCTGACCGTCCACACGGTCGTCATGGACAGGTCGGGGTCTTTCATGGCGACCAGACCGGCGAACCCGATGACGAAGAACTCGCCGATCAGGGTCGAAGAACAGAGCGTGCGCACGGGACTCAGCCTCTCCCCAGGAGCAGTCGGGCCTCGCCGACGGTGATGACGGAACCGGTGACGAGCACACCGCCGCCGGAGAACTCGCCCTCCTCCTCGGCCAGCGTGATGGCGGCCTCCAGGGCGTCGGGCAGCCGCGGCTCGACCTGGACGCGCTCCTCGCCGAACACCTCCACGGCGATCCCGGCGAGCTCGTCGGCGTCCATCGCGCGGTGGGTGGAGTTCTGCGTGACCACGACCTCGGCGAACACCGGCTCGAATGCCTCCAGCAGCCCCCGGACGTTCTTGTCCCCGCTCGCACCGACCACGCCGATGAGACGGCTGAACTGGAACGCCTCCCCGATCGCCTCGGCGGCCGCCCGGGCACCGGCCGGGTTGTGGGCGGCGTCCAGCACGACCGTCGGCGACCGGCGCACGACCTCCAGCCGGCCCGGCGAGGCGACGGCCGCGAAGGCCTTGCGGACCGTGTCCAGATCCAGCGCGTCGGCCCGCTGCGCGCCGACGCCGAAGAACGCCTCCACGGCGGCGAGCGCGACGGCCGCATTGTGCGCCTGGTGCGCGCCGTGCAGCGGCAGATACACCTCGGGGTACTCGCCGCCCAGCCCGCGCAGCGTCACCAGCTGTCCGCCGACGGCCACCTGCCGCTCGACGACACCGAACTCCAGTCCCTCCCGGGCCACCGTCGCGTCCACCTCGACGGCCTTCTTCAGCAGCACCTGCGCCGCGTCGACCGGCTGCTGGGCCATGATGACCGTCGCACCCTGCTTGATGATGCCGGCCTTCTCCGTGGCGATCTCGGCGTGCGTGCCGCCCAGCCGGTCGGTGTGGTCGAGGTCTATGGGCGTGACGACGGCGACGTCCCCGTCGATCACGTTCGTCGCGTCCCAGGAGCCGCCCATGCCGACCTCGACGACGGCCACGTCGGCGGGGGCGTCGGCGAACGCCGCGTACGCCATGCCGGTGAGCACCTCGAAGAAGGACAGCCGGTACTCCTGGGAGGCGTCGACCATCTCCACGTACGGCTTGATGTCCTGGTACGTCTCGATGAACCGCTCGGGCGCGATGGGGGCGCCGTCGAGGCTGATGCGCTCGGTGATCGACTGCACGTGGGGCGAGGTGTAGCGGCCGGTGCGCAGCTCGAAGGCGCCGAGCAGGGCCTCGATCATGCGGGCCGTGGAGGTCTTGCCGTTCGTCCCCGTGATGTGGATCGACGGGTACGACCGCTGCGGCTCCCCCAGCACGTCCATCAGCGCGGCGATACGGCTGACGGAGGGCTCGAGCTTGGTCTCGCCCCACCGGGTGGCGAGCTCGGTCTCGACCTCGCGCAGGGCCTTGTCGACCTCGGGGTCGGCGGGGCGCGCGGGGATGTCGGCGTCGGGCGGGCCGCCCTGGGTGCGCAGGGTTCGGCTGCCGGCTTCGATGACCGCGAGGTCGGGGTCGCGGTCGGTTTCCTCCGCGATGATCTCGTCGAAGGGGTCGAGGGGGTCGGGCTGGTCGTCGGCGTTGTGGTCTGGAGGGAGCTCGCTCACGGGGCCCAGTCTACGGAGACCGGCTGACATTGTTTGCGGTGGCTTGTGGCCGTGAGCGGCTGCGGGCCGGTGGGGGCTTGCCGGCGCCCACGCGGCGGAGCCGCACATCGATACAGCCCCGCGCCCCTGAGTGCGTGCCCCTGAGGCATGTCTGAGGCCCCCGGGCGTGTCGGCTCCGGGGGCCTCGCACACCGTACGGACCCTTAGCCCTGCGGCAGCCTCTCCAGCTGGGACTGGATGCGGGCGATGTCCTCCTCCGCCTTGGCGAGGCGGGTACGGATCTTGTCGACGACGTGGTCCGGGGCCTTGGCCAGGAACGCCTCATTGCCGAGCTTGCCGTTGGCCTGGGACTTCTCCTTCTCCGCCGCGGCGAGGTCCTTGGCCAGGCGCTTGCGCTCCGCCGCCACGTCGATCGTGCCGGACAGGTCGAGGGCGACCTCGGCGCCGGCGACCGGGAGGGTGGCCGTGGCCGTGAAGGCGTCGCCCTCCGGCTGGAGGCGCAGCAGCTGGCGGATGGCCGCCTCGTGGGGCGCGAACCGGGTGCCGTCCAGGGTCAGCCGGGCCGGGACCCGCTGGCCGGGCTGGAGACCCTGGTCGGCGCGGAAGCGGCGGACCTCGGTGATGACCGACTGGAGGGACTCGATCTCGCGCTCGGCGTCGGCGTCCCGGAAGCCACTGTCCTTGGGCCAGTCGGCGATGACGACCGACTCGCCGCCGGTGAGCGTGGTCCACAGGGTCTCGGTGACGAACGGGACCACCGGGTGCAGCAGCTTCAGCGTGACGTCGAGGACCTCGCCGAGGACCCGCTTGGAGACCTCGGCCGCCTCGCCGCCCGCCTGGAACGTCGTCTTGGACAGCTCGACGTACCAGTCGAAGACCTCGTCCCACGCGAAGTGGAACAGGGCGTCGGAGAGCTTGGCGAACTGGTAGTCCTCGTAGAACGCGTCGACCTCGGCGACGACCGTGTTGAGGCGCGAGAGGATCCAGCGGTCGGTCGACGACATCTTCGAGGCGTCGGGCAGCGGACCCTCGATCGTCGCGCCGTTCATCATCGCGAAGCGCGTGGCGTTCCAGATCTTGTTGGCGAAGTTGCGGGACCCCTGGACCCAGTCCTCGCCGATCGGGACGTCGACGCCCGGGTTGGCACCGCGGGCGAGAGTGAAGCGGAGGGCGTCGCTGCCGTACTTGTCCATCCAGTCCAGCGGGTTGACCGCGTTGCCGAAGGACTTCGACATCTTCTTGCCGAACTGGTCGCGGACCATGCCGTGCAGGGCGATGGTGTGGAACGGCGGGGTGCCGTCCATCGCGTACAGGCCGAACATCATCATCCGGGCGACCCAGAAGAAGAGGATGTCGTAGCCGGTGACGAGGACGGAGTTCGGGTAGAACTTCGCGAGCGACTCGGTCTGTTCGGGCCAGCCGAGCGTGGAGAACGGCCACAGGCCGGAGGAGAACCAGGTGTCGAGGACGTCGGTGTCCTGACGCCAGCCCTCACCGCTCGGCGGTTCCTCGTCGGGGCCGACGCAGACGACCTCGCCGTTCGGGCCGTACCAGACCGGGATGCGGTGGCCCCACCACAACTGCCGCGAGATGCACCAGTCGTGGAGGTTGTCGACCCAGTCGAAGTAGCGCTTCTCCATCTCCTGCGGATGGATCTTGACCTTGCCGTCGCGGACGGCGTCGCCGGCGGCCTTCGCGAGCGGGCCGACCTTGACCCACCACTGCAGGGACAGCCGCGGCTCGATGGTGGTCTTGCAGCGCGAGCAGTGGCCGACGGAGTGGACGTAGGGCCGCTTCTCGGCGACGATCCGGCCCTCGGCGCGCAGCGCGGCGACGATCGCCGAGCGGGCCTCCAGCCGGTCCAGGCCCTGGAAGGGGCCGTGGGCGGTGATGACCGCGTGCTCGTCCATGATCGTGATGGCCGGCAGGTCGTGCCGCTGGCCGATCTCGAAGTCGTTCGGGTCGTGGGCCGGGGTGACCTTGACGGCACCCGTGCCGAACTCGGGGTCGACATGGGTGTCGGCGACGACCGGGATCGAGCGGTCGGTCAGCGGCAGCTTGATGAGCTTGCCCACCAGGTGCTTGTAGCGCTCGTCGTCCGGGTGGACGGCGACGGCGGTGTCACCGAGCATCGTCTCGGCACGGGTGGTGGCGACGACGATGGTGTCGTCCCCGTCGCCGTACTTCATGGAGACGAGCTCGCCGTCGTCGTCCTGGTACTCGACCTCGATGTCCGAGATGGCCGTCAGACAGCGGGGGCACCAGTTGATGATGCGCTCGGCGCGGTAGATGAGCTCGTCGTCGTAGAGCCGCTTGAAGATGGTCTGGACGGCCTGGGACAGGCCCTCGTCCATGGTGAAGCGCTCGCGGGACCAGGCGACGCCGTCGCCCAACCGGCGCATCTGGCCGCTGATCTGGCCGCCGGACTCGCCCTTCCACTGCCAGACGCGCTCGACGAACGTCTCACGGCCCAGGTCGTGGCGGGACTTGCCCTCCTTGGCGAGCTCCCGCTCCACGACGTTCTGCGTGGCGATGCCGGCGTGGTCCATGCCGGGCTGCCACAGCGTCTCGTAGCCCTGCATGCGCTTGCGGCGGGTCAGGGCGTCGATGAGCGTGTGCTCGAAGGCGTGCCCCAGGTGGAGCGAGCCCGTGACGTTCGGCGGCGGGATGACGATGGTGTACGGCGGCTTGTCGCTCTTGGCGTCCGCCTCGAAGTAACCCCGCTCTACCCAGCGCTCGTACAGCGGCCCCTCTACGTCGGCCGGCGCGTACTGGGTCGGCAGGTCGGTGCTGGGCGCTGGTGGCTGCTGCTGAGCGTTCTCGGTCACGGGGGTCAGTTTAGAGGTGTCACCGACCGGTCCCGAAACGCGTTTCGTTTGTAACGGTGGGGGCCCCGATGCCATGCACACGGCGGGTCTGCGCCAGGATGTCCGGAACACATAAGCATCTGGAGGGGAACCCAGAACATGAGTTACAACCAGCCGGGCCCGTACGGCGGGCAGCCCCAGCAGCCCGGTCCGTACGGCCAGCCGGGCCCGTACGGCCAGCCGCCGCAGGCGCCCCAGCCCGGCTACGGCTACCCCCAGCAGGCCCCTCCGCCCCAGCCCGGCTACGGCTACCCCCAGCAGCCCCCGCAGGGCGTCCCGCCCCAGCAGGCGCCCTACGGCCAGCCCCCGTACGGCCAGCAGCCGCCCTACGGCCAGGCCC
>NZ_JAIGQA010000129.1:0-24886 GCF_019733245.1 Streptomyces sp. WAC04114 | reverse complement strand
GCCCGGAGGTCCGACTGGGGGGCCGTGCCGGTGGGCGGGGCGCCTGGTGGCGGTCCGGCCACTGGGGATGCCTCGCGGGGGTGATGTCCGACGGGTGCCCGGGCGCCGGACGGTGCCGACGTGGGTGGGGTGTTGTACGGGTGTCGAGTCGACGGCTGCGTGACCTCGTGGGTCGGTGCGGCGGGCCTGGCAGCCGGCGTGTGGCTCGTGGCCCGAGCGGGGCGCCGTGCGGGTCCTGCGCCGGGGACGGCTTCGCCGGAGGGTGTTCGACGAGAGCCCGGCCGCCGGAACGGTCGCCGCCCACGTGGGATGCCCCCGGGACCCCCACCGGCGCGTGACCTCGTGGGACGCCTGCCGGGCGGGACCGGCCGTGGGACCAACCCTGGCTCCTGCCGCCGCCGAGGAAGGCCCTCGCGGGCCCCGGCTGTCGTGGGCTCCCCGGCCCTCGCGGGCCCCCAGCCGGGGGTGGAGTGGTCTTCGCGGGGCCCTGGCTCGGGTGGAGTGGTCTTCGCGCAGCCCTGGCTCGGCTGAGTGGTCCCCGTGAACCCTGGCCCTGCCGGAACGGCCCTCGCGGAGCCCCGGCCCGGCCGGACCGGTCCCCGTGAACCCCCGGCCCCTGCCGGAACGGCCCTCCTAGCCCCGGCCCGGCCGGAACGGCCCCCGCGAACCTCCGGACCGGGCAGGACGCCCTGCGTGGATCCCCATCCGCACCCCCGCCCCGCTCCACACATGGCCGGACCGGATGCCCGGACCGGATGGCCCGTGCCCGATTCCGGTGCGGTCGGGTGTGCGCGAGGGGTTTTCGGCGTCGTGGCGGGCAGGCACTGTAAGAGGGAGCGGCTTACCGGCCCTCTCGTCGGTGTCCCACGCGACGCGTCTCACCGAAGCCCTCGCGACCGGGGTGAACCCCTAGGCGGTGACAGGCACATGGCACTGGGTACGGCCACGGGCCCCTACGAGCTGCGGTTCGACGCAGGGCGGATCTGTCTGGACCTGCTCTCCACCACGCACCCGGAGGAACGGCTCGACTCCGTGGACGTGCTGCGCGCCTGGATCACCGGCTCCGGACTGGTCCCGGCGGACACCGCCCTGGCCCACGCCGACACCGGCTGGCTGCCGGCCTTCCGTGAACTGCGCGCCCAGGTCGAACGGTTGGTTCGCTGCCGGCCGAGACCGGGCGTCGCGACGTACGACCTAGCCCTCGCCCGCGTCAACGACCTGGCCCGCACCGCACCCCCGGCCCCGCGCGCGGTCCGCGGCGAAGACGGCCAGCTGCTGCGGCGGTTGGACGGCCCGCCCGGCTGCCCCGCCCTGCTCGCCGCCGTCGCCCGGGACGCCGTGGACCTGCTGACCGACCCCGTCGCCCGCGCGGCCCTGCGCCAGTGCGAGGGGGACAACTGCCCCATCGTGTACCTCGACACGTCCCGGGGACGCAGGAGGCGCTGGTGCTCCAGTGAGGTCTGCGGGAACCGCGAACGCGTCGCCCGGCACCGCCGCCGCGCGGCACTCGCCCGTGCGTAAACGGAATTGAATGGTCCGTGCACTCAATTCCCTTGTCCTAAATGCGACTTCTGCGACCTCGGCGTCGAAGTGATTTCCATTACATGCCGTTTACCTACGCCACCGTAGGGAAGACCTGGCTTGATCTTGCCGATGTGGCGGATATGTAAAGAACGCGGGGTGGGAATGTGGCTCCATGTCCCGCTCGTCACGTCATCTCGAAGAAATCTGTCGGGTCTCTTTGAACGCCCAACCGCTCGCGTCCGTACGGCATGTGGAGCGACCGACTGGGGGAACCCCCGGACATCGGAGGTGGGCGTGCGCAAGGATTCCGTCGTGGCCAATGAACGAGCACCGAGGGCCCGACATCGCATGTCCCAGCCCTCGGAACCCGACGAGGAGCTGATGCGTGCGCTCTATCGCGAACACGCCGGACCCCTGCTTGCGTATGTCCTGCGCCTGGTCGCCGGAGACCGGCAGCGCGCCGAGGACGTCGTACAGGAGACGCTCATCCGTGCCTGGAAGAACGCCGGTCAGCTCAATCGAGCGACCGGATCGGTACGCCCCTGGCTGGTGACGGTCGCCCGGCGCATCGTCATCGACGGCCACCGCAGCCGGCAGGCCCGGCCGCAGGAGGTCGACCCGTCGCCGCTGGAGGTCATCCCCGCGGAGGACGAGATCGACAAGGCGCTGTGGCTGATGACTCTCTCGGACGCACTCGACGACCTGACCCCTGCCCACCGGGAGGTGCTCGTCGAGACGTACTTCAAGGGGCGTACCGTCAATGAGGCGGCCGAGACCCTGGGCATACCCAGCGGAACCGTCCGCTCCAGGGTGTTCTACGCCCTGCGTTCGATGAAGCTGGCACTGGAGGAGCGGGGGGTGACGGCGTGATGAGTGTGTACGGGGGTAATCAGGGATTCGGTACGGGAGGCATGGGTATGTCTGGACCCATGCAGGAATCCCCGGTGCCGAACGAGCACGAGACCGTCGGCGCCTACGCCCTCGGCATCCTCGACGACGCCGAGGCAACCGCTTTCGAGGCCCACCTCGCGACCTGTGAATGGTGCGCCCAGCAGCTCGACGAACTGGCCGGCATGGAGCCGATGCTCGCCGCCCTCGCCGATCTGCCCGGCTCCGGCAGCACGCCCGCGATCGGCGAGTCGCTGTCCGCGAAGCCCCGGCCGCGCCTGGTGGAGAAGCTGGTCGACGAGGTCGCCGACCGCCGCGCCCAGAAGCGCCGCCGCAGCTTCTACATGGTGGCCGCGGCCGGTGCGCTGATCATCGGCGGCCCCTTCGTCGCGGTCGCGACGAACGGCGGCGACGGCGGCAGCGGCACGGAGAACCGCCCCCTCGCGGCGAGCCCCGCCAAGGCGGCCTTCGAGGGCATCTCCGACAAGATCTCGGCCACCGACCCGACCACCAAGGTCACCGCGACGGTCGCCCTCCAGAAGAAGGACTGGGGGACGGGCGTGGTCACCGAGCTGAAGAACGTCAAGGGCCCGCTCAAGTGCGCCCTCGTCGCGGTCGGCAAGAACGGCGAGCGGGAGACCCTGTCCTCCTGGTCCGTCCCGGAGTGGGGCTACGGCCTGCCCGACGCCAAGACCGAGAAGGCCAAGCAGCCGCTGTACGTCCAGGGCGGCGCCGCCTTCGAGCCGAACGAGATCGACCACTTCGAGGTCGTGACCTTCGACGGCAAGCGGCTGGTCGAGGTCGACGCGTAGGGCCTGTTGTTCGGATCAGGCCGCAGGGAACCGACAGGGCTGGTCAATGCAGATGTGCGTGCCAGACCCCGCGTCTGCGGCGTGATCCGAACGACAGGCCCTTAGGACTGTTCGGCCGTACGGCAGGCGCCATTGGGGCAACCCTGCCCGCGCCTGCCGCCGGCCCGTAGCTTCCAGGGGTCCCCTTCGCGTACGGTTGACGGCTGCCCAGCACGTCAGAAGGGGGCCCGGTGGCCGCTCAGGCTCAGAGACAGGTCGCGGTCGGTTCGGTGCACGACTCGGTTCGTGACCGGGAGATCGACGTCGAACAGGAACACCTGGACCGGGTGTACCGGCGCCTCGAGGAGAAGATCCACGAGGCGGAGTTCCTCATGCAGGACGCGGCCCGGCGCGGCCAGGTCGGCACCCCCGGCGCACTCGCCGAGCGGGACGCCCAGGTCTTCCGCGCGGGCATCCACCTCAACCGGCTCAACAACGAGTTCGAGGACTTCCTCTTCGGCCGTATCGACCTGCTGACCGGCAAGGACGGCAAGAAGGGCCCCGACGGGGCGTACACCGCCGTCGAGCCGGCGGAGGGGGCCGTACGCCCCGACAACACCGCCGACATCGCCGAGACCTTGCACATCGGCCGCATCGGCGTCCTCGACCAGGACTACACGCCGCTGGTCATCGACTGGCGGGCCCCGGCCGCCGCCCCCTTCTACCGCTCCACCCCGGTCGACCCCGGCCGTGTCGTCCGGCGCCGTGTCATCCGCTCCAAGGGCCGCCAGGTGCTGGGCGTCGAGGACGACCTGATGCGCCCCGAGCTCACGGCGTACCTCGACGGCGACGAGCTGCCCGCCATCGGCGACGGCGCCCTGATGGCCGCGCTCGGCCAGGCCCGCAGCCACACCATGCGCGACATCGTCGCCTCCATCCAGGCCGAGCAGGACCTGGTCATCCGCGCCCCCGCCGCCTCCGTGACCTACGTCGAGGGCGGCCCGGGCACCGGCAAGACCGCCGTCGCCCTGCACCGCGCCGCCTACCTCCTCTACCAGGACCGGCGCCGCTACGCGGGCGGCATCCTGATCGTCTCGCCCACCCCGCTGCTCGTCGCCTACACCGAGGGCGTGCTGCCCTCCCTCGGCGAGGAGGGCCAGGTCGCCATCCGCGCCATCGGCTCCCTGGTCGAGGGCAGCGAGGCCACCCTCTACGACTCCCCGTCCGTGGCCCGCGCCAAGGGCTCCTCCCGCATGCTCAAGGTGCTGCGGAAGGCCGCCCGCGGCGCCCTGGAGCTGAACGACCCGCCGGCCCGGCTGCGCGTGGTCGCCTTCGGGCGCCGCCTGGAGCTGGAGGCCCGGGAGCTGGACGGCATCCGCCGCTCCGCCCTCGGCGGCACCGCCCCCGTGAACCTGCTGCGCCCGCGCGCCCGCAAGCTCCTCCTGGACGCCCTGTGGGAGCAGTCCGGCGCGGCCGGCCGGCATGCCGACCCCGAACTCGCCGCCGAGCTGCGCTCCTCCTTCGACGAGGACATCACCTCCGAGGACGCCTTCATCGCCTTCCTCGACGCCTGGTGGCCGGAGCTGACCCCGGCGGCCGTCCTGGACGCCATGGCCGACGAACGGCGCCTCGGCCGCTGGGCCCGGCGGATCCTCAACCCCGGCGAGGTCCGCAAGGTCGCCCGCTCGCTCAGGCGCGAGGGCCGCACGGTGCACGACATCGCCCTGCTCGACGAACTCCAGGCCGTCCTGGGCGCCCCGGCCCGCCCCCGCAGGAAGCGCGAACTCGACCCGCTCGACCAGCTCACCGGTCTGGAGGAGCTGATGCCGGTACGCGAGGAGTCGCAGCGCGAGCGCGCCGAACGCCTCGCGCAGGAACGCGTCGAGTACGCCCACGTCATCGTCGACGAGGCCCAGGACCTCACCCCGATGCAGTGGCGCATGGTCGGCCGCCGCGGCCGGCACGCCACCTGGACGGTCGTCGGCGACCCGGCCCAGTCCTCCTGGTCCGACCCGGACGAGGCGGCCCAGGCCCGCGACGAGGCCCTCGGCACCCGCCCCCGCCGCCGCTTCGAACTCACGGTGAACTACCGCAACCCGGCCGAGATCGCCGACCTGGCCTCGAAGGTCCTCGCCCTCGCCATGCCCGGCTCCGTGTCACCGAAGGCGGTCCGCTCCACCGGCGTCGAACCCCGCTTCACCGTCGTGGAGGACACGCTCGGCGCGACCGTCCGCGACGAGGCGGCCCGGCTGCTGGAGCGCGTCGACGGCACCGTCGGTGTGGTCGTCGCCATGCAGCGCCGCGAGGAGGCCCGCCGCTGGCTCGCCGGTCTCGGCGACCGGGTCGTGGCCCTCGGCAGCCTGGAGGCCAAGGGCCTGGAGTACGACGCGACGGTGGTGGTCTCCCCGGCGGAGATCGCCGACGAGTCCCCGGCCGGCCTGCGCGTCCTCTACGTCGCGCTGACCCGGGCCACCCAGCAGCTCACGGTCGTCTCGGCCGACCGGGACGAGCCCGACGCGGCGGGAGTTCCGGACCTGCTCAGGGACTGAGACCCGATACCCACTTACCGGCGAAATGAACTACCGGTACGGGAATGGCCTTACGGGATCTGTTTGTTAGCCTGGATGTGGCACCGGCTCGATCCAAGCCCCCGGGCCCAACCTTCGTCGCTACGAGCGACCACTTGCCGCGAGGCGAGCATGGCGGGTCGGTGCCACCTACTTGAGAAGAGACCCACGTCCACGTGACGTGGGTCTCTTCTTTCTGCCCCATTCCGCGAACAAAACGTTCGCAATTGAGGGCGGCTACCTGCTACTCGGCGGTAGGTGCGACGATCGGACGGCAAAACTCAGCGTCAGGTGAAAGCAGAGGAAGTCGGCCATGGCAACGGCGCCCAGCGTCTCCTACTCGATGACGGTCCGGCTGGAGGTGCCCGCGAGCGGAACCGCCGTCTCGCAGCTCACCACCGCCGTGGAGTCCTCCGGAGGCTCGGTGACCGGCCTCGACGTCACCGCATCCGGTCACGAGAAGCTCCGCATCGACGTCACCATCGCGGCGTCGTCGACCGCGCACGCCGACGAGATCGTCGAGGAACTCCGCGGCATCGAGGGCGTCACGCTGGGCAAGGTCTCGGACCGGACCTTCCTCATGCACCTCGGCGGCAAGATCGAGATGGCGTCCAAGCACCCCATCCGCAACCGTGACGACCTGTCCATGGTCTACACGCCGGGCGTCGCCCGCGTGTGCATGGCGATCGCCGAGAACCCCGAGGACGCCCGCCGCCTCACCATCAAGCGCAACTCCGTTGCGGTCGTGACGGACGGCTCCGCCGTGCTGGGCCTGGGCAACATCGGCCCCAAGGCCGCGCTGCCCGTCATGGAGGGCAAGGCGGCCCTCTTCAAGCGGTTCGCCGGTATCGACGCCTGGCCGATCTGCCTCGACACCCAGGACACCGACGCGATCGTCGAGATCGTCAAGGCGATCGCGCCGGGCTTCGCGGGCATCAACCTCGAGGACATCTCCGCCCCGCGCTGCTTCGAGATCGAGGCCCGGCTGCGCGAGGCCCTCGACATCCCCGTCTTCCACGACGACCAGCACGGCACCGCGATCGTCGTCCTCGCCGCCCTGACCAACGCACTGCGCGTCACCGGCAAGGCGATCGAGAACATCCGCGTCGTCATGTCCGGCGCCGGCGCGGCCGGCACGGCCATCCTGAAGCTGCTGCTCGCCGCAGGCGTCAAGAACGCCGTCGTCGCCGACATCCACGGCGTCGTGCACGCGGACCGCGAGGACCTGGTCGACGCCGCCCCGGACTCGGCGCTGCGCTGGATCGCCGACAACACCAACCCCGAGGGCCTCACCGGCACCCTCAAGGAGGCCGTGCGCGGCGCCGACGTCTTCATCGGCGTCTCCGCCCCGAACGTCCTCGACGGCGACGACGTGGCCGCCATGGCCGACGGCGCCATCGTGTTCGCGCTCGCGAACCCGGACCCGGAGGTCGACCCGGCAATCGCCCGTCAGACCGCGGCCGTTGTCGCGACCGGCCGCTCGGACTTCCCGAACCAGATCAACAACGTGCTGGTCTTCCCGGGTGTCTTCCGCGGTCTGCTGGACGCGCAGTCCCGGACGGTCAACACCGAGATGATGCTGGCCGCCGCGACGGCCCTCGCGGACGTGGTGACCGAGGACGAGCTGAACCCGAACTACATCATCCCCAGCGTCTTCAACGACAAGGTCGCGGGCGCGGTCGCCGGCGCTGTGCGGGAGGCCGCCAAGGCGGTCGGTGCGTCGGCGGGCAGCCCGTCCGGCGTCTGAGACCGAGGCCGTCCGGGCCGCTGCGGGGGCCCGGACGGCGCAGTTTCCCCGGACTGTGAGTAACCCCACGGCAGCCTGGAACCCGGCGCGTCGCAAGAACCCTGTCAGCAGCGGAGCTATCGTGGCGCAAGGCTCAGGCCCTCTTTTCGTGTGACTCCCCAAGGGTGTTCTCACGACTCCTGCGGGTGCCGGATTGGCTTTCCCGCCGCAGGTAGGGGCAGGATGCGTCCCTGGGCGCGAGGGTCTGACGACGGACCCGGGTCCGGGGACTCATCGAGGACCCTGGCAGCATCGGCTTCGATCTGACGCCTCAACGGCAAGATGAACACGGGAGTAACAACATGAACCGCAGTGAGCTGGTGGCCGCGCTGGCCGACCGCGCCGAGGTGACTCGCAAGGACGCCGACGCCGTGCTGGCCGCGTTCGCCGAGGTCGTCGGCGACATCGTCTCCAAGGGCGACGAGAAGGTCACCATCCCCGGCTTCCTGACCTTCGAGCGCACGCACCGTGCCGCTCGCACCGCCCGCAACCCGCAGACCGGCGAGCCCATCCAGATCCCCGCCGGCTACAGCGTGAAGGTCTCCGCGGGCTCGAAGCTCAAGGAAGCGGCCAAGGGCAAGTAAAGCGCGCAAGCGCCGCTCCGGGTCAGCGCCGTCGGCGGCTGCGGGCCCGTTGTGGCTTGTCGCGCAGTTCCCCGCGCCCCTTTGGGGCGCGGCACCGAACGCCGATGGGGCGGTCACCCGAGTCAGGGTGACCGCCCCATCGGCGTTCGGTCGACTAGCCGAGCGCCTTGCCCGGCAGCTCGACCTTCGCGCCCAGCTCCATGAGCTTCTCCATGAAGTTCTCGTAGCCGCGGTTGATGAGGCCGATGCCGTGGACGCGGGACGTGCCCTGGGCCGCCAGGGCCGCGATCAGGTACGAGAAGCCGCCGCGGAGGTCGGGGATGACCAGGTCCGCGCCCTGGAGCTTCGTCGGGCCCGAGACGACCGCCGAGTGCAGGAAGTTGCGCTGGCCGAAGCGGCAGTTCGAGCCGCCCAGGCACTCGCGGTAGAGCTGGATGTGCGCGCCCATCTGGTTCAGCGCGGACGTGAAGCCGAGGCGGGACTCGTAGACCGTCTCGTGGATGATGGACAGGCCCGTGGCCTGCGTCAGGGCGACCACCAGCGGCTGCTGCCAGTCGGTCTGGAAGCCCGGGTGGACGTCCGTCTCCAGCGCGATGGACTTCAGCTGGCCGCCGGGGTGCCAGAAACGGATGCCCTCGTCGTCGATCTCGAAGGCACCGCCCACCTTCCGGTAGGTGTTCAGGAACGTCATCATCGAGCGCTGCTGCGCCCCGCGGACGTAGATGTTGCCCTCGGTCGCCAGGGCCGCCGACGCCCAGGACGCGGCCTCCAGGCGGTCCGGGAGGGCGCGGTGGTTGTAGCCGCCGAGCTGGTCCACACCGGTGATGCGGATCGTCCGGTCGGTGTCCATCGCGATGATCGCGCCCATCTTCTGCAGCACGCAGATGAGGTCCTCGATCTCCGGCTCGACGGCCGCGTTGGACAGCTCCGTGACGCCCTCCGCGAGGACGGCCGTCAGCAGCACCTGCTCGGTGGCGCCGACGGACGGGTACGGCAGCGCGATCTTCGTACCGCGCAGTCGCCGGGGCGCCTCCAGGTACTGGCCGTCCGCCCGCTTCTCGATCTTCGCGCCGAACTGCCGCAGCACCTCGAAGTGGAAGTCGATGGGCCGGCCGCCGATGTCGCAGCCGCCGAGGCCGGGGATGAACGCGTGGCCGAGACGGTGCAGCAGCGGGCCGCAGAACAGGATCGGGATACGGCTCGAACCGGCGTGGGCATCGATGTCAGCGACGTTGGCGCTCTCCACGCGCGTCGGATCCATCACCAGTTCGCCGGGCTCGTCACCCGGACGGACCGTCACGCCGTGCAGCTGCAGCAGACCCCGTACGACCCGAACGTCGCGGATGTCCGGAACATTGCGCAGCCGGCTCGGAGCGCTGCCCAGCAGCGCTGCGACCATGGCCTTCGGTACGAGGTTCTTCGCACCGCGGACACGGATCTCGCCCTCCAGCGGGGTTCCGCCGTGGACAAGCAGGACATCGTCGTTGACGGTCATGAATCTCGCGTTCCATGGAGTCGGGCAGGGGCCAGGAGGGAAAGGGTAATCGCCCACCACCCCCCTTCTGTATGCCTGAGTAAGACCCAGCCACGTCATAGCTCTGTCACAACACGAACCGTTCCGTGCTGGGCACATGGGGTCACGACCGGTTTTGTGCGCAAAGGGACGGTCCGGTGCGCCCTGAGCTGGGTTCCCTGCCTGTCCCGCATTGCCTCCCCACGCGGAGGGAGAATGCGGGATCATGTCTGCCATGACCGAGGTGTCCTCGCTCACAGGGCGGTTGCTCGTGGCCACCCCCGCCCTGGCGGACCCGAACTTCGACCGTGCGGTGGTGCTGCTCCTCGACCACGACGAGGAGGGCTCCCTCGGTGTCGTCCTCAATCGCCCCACCCCGGTGGGCGTGGGCGACATCCTGGAGGGCTGGGGGGATCTCGCCGTGGAACCGGGTGTCGTGTTCCAGGGCGGCCCGGTGTCATTGGACTCCGCCCTCGGGATCGCGGTCGTCCCCGGCGGCGCGACGGGTGAGGCCGCCCCGCTGGGCTGGCGCCGGGTGCACGGCGCGATCGGTCTGGTCGATCTGGAGGCCCCGCCGGAACTGCTGGCCTCCGCACTCGGCTCGCTGCGCATCTTCGCCGGGTATGCCGGATGGGGCCCGGGCCAGCTGGAGGACGAGCTGGTGGACGGCGCGTGGTACGTCGTGGAGTCGGAGCCCGGTGACGTCTCGTCGCCGTCTCCCGAGCGGCTCTGGCGCGAGGTGCTGCGCCGCCAGCGCGGCGAGCTGGCGATGGTGGCGACGTACCCGGACGACCCTTCGCTCAACTGATGGCTGTGAGCTTCAGTACCCTTGGCTCTATGAGCACTCTCGAGCCCGAGCGCGGGACTGGTACGGGGACCCTCGTTGAGCCGACGCCGCAGACCTCGCATGGTGACGGTGACCACGAGCGCTTCGCCCATTACGTCCAGAAGGACAAGATCATGGCGAGCGCCCTCGACGGCACCCCCGTCGTGGCGCTGTGCGGCAAGGTGTGGGTGCCGGGCCGCGACCCGAAGAAGTACCCCGTGTGTCCCATGTGCAAGGAGATCTACGAGTCCATGAGCTCCGGGGACGACGACAAGGGCAAGGGCGACAAGTAAGCCCGACCCGCGGGGCGTGAGGCCTCCAGGGTGCGTTTTGCGCGCCCTGGAGGCTTTTGTGCTGTCCGGGCGTTGCGCAGGGTGCGTCTACCGGTCACAGAGTGGTTGAGACCTCTTGTGGGCGTGTTCATGCAGTCCCTAGCCTCCGAGTGTTGTGCACAGCGAAACCTTCATTGCGCATGTTGCAACACTCCCACGGAGGAGCACTCCATGAACCTGTCCGTCCGTTTTGCCGGGCTCACCGCCCTCGCCGCTCTCCTGGCCACCGCCTGCGCGCCCCAGACCTCCTCGAACTCCTCCTCCGACAAGGACGAGAAGACCGGCACGCTGCGCGTGTGGCTCTTCCAGGAGGTCGGCAACGCCCCCAAGCAGAAGGTCGTCGACTCCGTCGTCGCCGGCTTCGAGAAGGCCCACAAGGGCACCAAGGTCGACGTCGAGTACATCCCGATCGACACCCGCGCCCAGCGCGTCAAGGCCGCCTTCAACGACCCCGCCTCCGCGCCGGACGTGATGGAGTACGGCAACACCGACACGGCCGGTTACGTGAAGGACGGCGGACTCCTCGACGTCACGAAGGAGTTCGGCGAGTGGGGCGAGGCAAAGGACACCGACCCGACGGCGAAGCAGTCGGTGACGGTGGACGGCAAGCTCTACGGCGCCCCCTTCTACGTCGGCGTCCGCGCCCTGTACTACCGCACGGACGTCTTCGAGGAGCTCGGCCTGTCCGTCCCGAGAACGATGGACGAACTCGCCTCCACCGCCCGCGAGATACGCGCCGCCAAACCCGAGCTGTACGGGCTGGTGGTCGGCGGCGCCTACACCTACGGCGCGATGCCGTTCGTGTGGGCCAACGGCGGTGAACTCGCCAACGGCAAGAGCGGCTCGTACGCGTCCGGCATCGACAGCCCCGAGGCCCGCAAGGGCATCAAGGCGTACACGTCCCTCTTCGGCGACGACAACTGCCCGGCCGCCAAGTGCGCGGGCATGGGCGGCAACGACACGATCTCCGCGTTCGCCGCGGGCAAGGCGGGCATGGCGATCGGCGGCGACTTCAGCCACACCGCCGTCGAGACCGGCAAGGTCAAGGGCAAGTACGCCGTCGTCCCGCTGCCGGGTGTGAAGCCCGGCTCGATCGCCCCGGCCTTCGCGGGCGGCAACAACATCGGCGTCCTGAAGAGCACGTCCCACCGCACGCTCGCCGTACAACTGATGGAGCAGCTCGCCTCGAAGAAGACGCAGGGCGAACTCTTCGACGCGATGGGCTTCCTGCCGACCTTCACCGACGTCCGCCAGCAGGTCGCGCGGCAGGAGCCGTTCGTGAAGCCGTTCGTGCGGACCCTCTCCGCCGGGACCAAGTTCGTCCCCGCCTCGCCCGCCTGGGCCCAGATCGACTCCTCCCTCGTCCTGCCGACGATGTTCCAGGAGGTCATCAGCGGCAAGAAGGACGTCGCGAAGGCCTCCGACGACGCCGCGAAGAAGATGAACGACGCGTTCGGCTCCGCCGGGTGAAGCAGATGAGCGACCGCGGTTCCGTGAAAACCCCCGTGGCCGCCCCGGCGCCGACCGTGCCGGCCCCCCGGCCGCCGCGTACGGCCGCCGACGCACGGCGCCGCCGCACCGCACGCGGGGCAGCCCGCCGCACCGGTGGCTGGACGCCCTGGCTGTATCTCGCGCCCGCACTCGTCGTGCTCGGCGGGCTGCTCGTCTACCCGATCTACCAGCTCGGGCTGATCTCCCTCTTCCGGTACACGCAGGCCCAGGTCAGCGGCGGGGAACCGGCCACCTTCGAGGGGTTCGGGAACTACGCCGAACTGTTCGGGGACCCGCAGTTCTGGCAGGTGCTGCTCGCCACCGTGCTGTTCGCGGCGGCCTGCGTCGTCTCCACGCTCGCGGTCGGCTGCGCCCTGGCCGTGCTCCTGACGCGGATTCGGGCCGTACCGCGGCTCGCGCTGATGCTGGCCGCCCTGGGCGCGTGGGCCACCCCGGCCGTCACCGGCTCCACGGTGTGGCTGTTCCTCTTCGACCCCGACTTCGGCCCGGTCAACCGCATGCTGGGCCTCGGCGACCACTCCTGGACCTACGGCCGTCTCAGCGCCTTCTTCCTCGTACTGCTCGAAGTCGTGTGGTGCTCCTTCCCGTTCGTGATGGTGACCGTGTACGCGGGGATCCGCGCCGTACCCGGCGAAGTGCTGGAGGCCGCCTCCCTCGACGGCGCCTCGCAGTGGCGCATCTGGCGTTCCGTCCTCGCCCCGATGCTCCGGCCGATCCTGGTCGTCGTCACCATCCAGTCCGTCATCTGGGACTTCAAGGTCTTCACGCAGATCTACGTCATGACGGGCGGCGGCGGCATCGCCGGCCAGAACCTCGTGCTGAACGTCTACGCCTACCAGCAGGCCTTCGCGTCCTCGCAGTACGGCCTCGGCTCCGCGATCGGCGTCGTGACGCTGCTGATCCTGCTCGCCGTCACGCTGGTCTACCTGCGGCTGCTGCGCCGTCAGGGGGAGGAACTGTGAATCCCGTACGCGTCCGAGTGCGCCGCCCGGGCCGGCTGGCCGCCGAGGCCTCCGCCCTGCTGATCGCGATCGTCGTGGCCTTCCCCCTGTACTGGATGGTGCTCAGCGCCTTCAAACCGGCCGGGGAGATCGAGTCAGGCGAACCCAGGCCGTGGACGCTCGCGCCCTCCCTGGATTCCTTCCAGCGCGTCTTCGGGCAGCAGGAATTCGGCCGCTACTTCCTCAACAGCCTCGTCGTCGCGAGCTGCGTCGTGATCGCCTCCGGGCTGATCGCGTTTCTCGCAGCGACCGCCGTCACACGATTCCGGTTCCGTCTGCGGACCACCCTTCTGATCATGTTTCTGGTGGCCCAGATGGTGCCCGTGGAAGCCCTCACGATCCCCTTGTTCTTCCTCATGCGGGACGCCGGTCAGCTGAACACGCTGGGCTCGCTGATCCTGCCCCACATCGCCTTCTCGCTGCCCTTCGCGATCTGGATGCTGCGGGGGTTCGTGAAAGGCGTTCCGGAGGCACTGGAGGAGGCCGCTTACATCGACGGGGCGAGCCGGGCGCGATTCCTCTGGCAGATCCTTTTCCCCCTCGTCCTGCCGGGTCTCGTGGCCACCAGCGTGTTCTCGTTCATCTCCGCCTGGAACGACTTCCTGTTCGCCAAGTCGTTCATCATCAGCGACACCGCGCAGTCGACGCTGCCGATGGCCCTGCTCGTCTTCTACAAGCCCGACGACCCGGACTGGGGCGGAGTCATGGCCGCCTCCACGGTCATGACGATCCCGGTCCTGGTCTTCTTCGTACTCGTACAGCGGCGCCTGGTCTCCGGACTGGGCGGAGCGGTGAAGGACTGACGTGACCGAACTGATCCCGGCACCCCGCGGAGCCGTCGCCGGTGCCGGCGAGGTGCGGCTGACGCGGCACTCCCGCATCTACGCCGACAGCGCGACGGAAGGCGTCGGCCGCTGGCTGGGCGCGGTCCTGCGGCAGGCCACCGGCCTGCCGCTGCGCGAGGGGCGGGAGCCCGACGACGCCGAGGGCGGCATCCGGCTGCGCCTGGCCCCCGGCCTCGGCCCCGAGGAGTACCGCCTCGTCAGCGACGGCTCCGGCGTCCTCGTCGAGGGCGGCAGCGCGGCCGGTGTCTTCTGGGGCGCCCAGACCCTGCGACAGCTCCTCGGCCCCGACGCGTACCGCAGGGCCCCGCTCGATCGCGACCGCGCCTGGAGCGTGCCGCATCTGACGATCGAGGACGCCCCCCGGTTCCGCTGGCGCGGCCTGATGCTCGACGTCGCGCGGCACTTCATGCCCAAGGAAGGCGTGCTGCGTTACCTCGATCTGATGGCGGCGCACAAACTCAACGTCTTCCACTTCCATCTGACGGACGACCAGGGCTGGCGCATCGAGATCGAGCGGCATCCCCGGCTGACCGAGATCGGCTCCTGGCGCGCCCGTACGAAAACCGGCCACCGTGCCTCGCCGTTGTGGGAGGACAAGCCGCACGGCGGCTACTACACCCGGGACGACATCCGCGAGATCGTCGCCTACGCCGCCGAGCGGCATATCACCGTCGTCCCCGAAATCGACGTGCCGGGCCACTCGCAGGCCGCCATCGCCGCGTACCCGGAACTCGGCAACACCGACGTCATCGACACCACATCCCTCTCCGTCTGGGACACCTGGGGAATCAACCCGAACGTACTCGCCCCCACTGACAACACCCTGCGCTTCTACGAGGGCGTCTTCGAGGAAGTGCTCGAGCTCTTCCCCTCGGAGTTCATCCACGTGGGCGGCGACGAATGCCCCAAGGACCAGTGGCGGCGGTCGGAGACGGCCCAGGCGCGGATCCGGGAACTCGGGCTCGCGGACGAGGACGAGCTGCAGTCCTGGTTCATCAAGCACTTCGACGCGTGGCTCTCCGCGCGCGGGCGCCGGCTCATCGGCTGGGACGAGATCCTGGAGGGCGGGCTCGCCGAGGGCGCCGCCGTCTCCTCCTGGCGCGGCTACGCGGGAGGCGTCGCCGCAGCCCGGGCCGGCCACGACGTCGTCATGTGCCCCGAGCAGCAGGTGTACCTGGACCACCGTCAGGACCCGGGCCCCGAGGAGCCGGTACCGATCGGGTGGGTGCGCACTCTGGAGGACGTCTACCGGTTCGAGCCCGTTCCGCCGGAGTTGACACCCGAGGAGGCGCGGCACGTGCTGGGCACCCAGGCCAACCTGTGGACCGAGGTGATGGAGGACCACGCGCGCGTGGACTATCAGGCCTTCCCCCGCCTCGCGGCCTTCGCGGAGGTCGCCTGGAGCGCCCTGCCCGCCCCGGCGGAACGGGACTTCGCCGGATTCCGGCGTCGTATGGCCGCGCACTACGGACGGCTCGACGCCCTGGGCGTCGCCTACCGGCCTCCCGCCGGCCCCCTGCCCTGGCAGCGGCGCCCCGGGGTACTGGGCCGCCCGATCGACGGCCCGCCGCCCCACCGGTAGCGGTACCCGTCACGACCGAACAGCTCGAACAGGCCACGGAAAAAGCGCACAAGGGTCACCGAAAGTGCCAATCGGCATGCACTGGTGAACCTGTGCGAAAACGGACCATCTCGCCGGTGAGGTGGGCGAATGCCTCCTAGCGGACCCGTGTCTTCGGCTCTCGCCAAGATGTGCCAGAGTTGCCACGTCCGCCCTGTCAGCACGTACCGTACGGCAGCACAGGTGGGACCAGGTGGGGCAGCGGGAAGGGGCAGCCGGTTTGACCACGCACGCACCGCAGGCGGCGCAGGCCGTCACGCTGCCCACGACGCTGGACGAGGCCGTCGCGGCGCTCACCGCCGTGCCCGCCGCCGTACCCGTCGCGGGCGGCACCGACCTGATGGCCGCCGTCAACTCCGGGCAGCTCAGGCCCGCCGCCCTGGTGGGGCTCGGCCGGATCAGCGAGATCCGCGGCTGGCAGTACCTGGACGGTCACGCGCTGCTCGGCGCGGGCCTCACGCACGCGCGCATGGGCCGCCCCGACTTCGCGGCCCTGATCCCGGCGCTCGCCGCCGCCGCACGCGCCGCGGGCCCGCCGCACATCCGCAATGCGGGCACCCTGGGCGGCAACATCGCCTCGGCCGCCCCCACCGGGGACGCCCTGCCGGTGCTGGCCGCCCTGGAGGCGACACTGATCGTCGCGGGCCCGGGCGGAGCCCGCCGGGAGATCCCCGTGTCGCACTTGCTGGCCGGGATGGACATGCTCCGCGCCGGCGAGCTCATCGGCTTCGTGCGCGTGCCGCTGCTGCACGCCCCGCAGGTCTTCCTCAAGGCGACCGGCCGGACCGGCCCGGGGCGCGCCGTGGCGTCCGTGGCCCTGGTCCTGGACCCGGCACGCCGGGGGGTGCGCTGCGCGGTCGGGGCCATAGCGCCGATGCCGCTGCGGCCCCTGGACGCCGAGCAGTGGGTCGCCGGCCTCATCGACTGGGACAACAACCGCGCGCTCGTCCCCGAGGCGCTGAGCGCCTTCGGCGAGTACGTCGCCGCGGCCTGCATCCCCGACGCGGCGCCGGCCGAGGACGGCTCGGTCGCACAGCTTCCGCCCGCCGTACTGCACCTGCGGCGCACCGTCGCCGCGCTGGCCCGACGAGCACTGGGGAGGGCGCTGTCGTGAGCGACGACCAGCACGGAGAGGGCACGCCCCGGGGCGGCAGCCGCTGGGACCCGCTGCCCCAGGGCGAGTACGACGACGGCGCCACCGCCTTCGTCGAACTCCCCGAGGGAGGCGTCGACGCCCTGCTGGCCGCCGACAGCCCCCTGGCCGCGCCCGGACACGGCTACGTACCGCCGCAGATAACGGTCAACCCCGCGACGACCGCAGGCACCGACCCGGCCGCCACGGGCGCGTGGCCGGTGCCGGGCGCGCCGGTCGACGGGGCGCAGTGGCACGACCCGAACGCCGGGCACCGCCAGCACGGCCACGAGCACGGCGCGCACCACCAGCAGGGCCACGACGTGCCCGAGCAGTCCTACGGCGGCACCGACGCGCCCTACGACCCCGGCACGCCCTACGGCCCCGACACGACGGCACCGCCGCACGGCGGCGACGACCGGTTCACGTACAACCCCGGGGCGACCGGGCAGTGGAACTTCGAGGAGACCGCGGCGGCCGCCGAAGGCGCGCCCGGCCATGACGTGACCGGGCAGTGGTCCATCCCCGTCGCCGGGGGCGACCTTCCGGACGAGTCGGGCGAGTTCACCACGTCCTCGCTGGTCGAGCAGTGGGGCGGCACCCGCGGCACCCCTCCGGCCACGCTGCCCGGCGGCGCGCCCGCGCCCTGGGCGACGCAGGCCACGGGCCGGCCGTGGGGGCAGGACCCGCAGGACACGGCGGGGCAGGAGGAGGCCCGGCCGGGCTTCCCCCACGAGCACGGTCACGAGCAGGGTGACGCCGCCGCCGGCACCGGCTATGACCCGGAGTCCGGATACGCCCCGGAGCAGCAGGCCGCCGGGCCGCTGCCGCAGGAGGCGGGCCCGGAGGCCGGGCCCGGGCACCACCAGCAGGACGTTCACGCGCCGGGCGCCCCTGAGGACGCAGGTCACGGGCGCACGCATCAGCCGGGGGAGTTCGGCCACGGGCCTCAGACGCCGGGCGACGGCCCCGCGCCGCAGCCGTCGTCGAGCGCCGCGTACGCGCCGGGGGAGCCCGGGGTGGCCGGTCCCGCCATGGACCCGTCCCGTTTCGCCGACCAGCGCGGCGAGCCGTCCGACTTCGCCGACCACCGTGGCGAGCCGTCCGACTTCGCCGACCACCGTGGCGAGCCTTCCGGCTTCGCCGACCACCGTGGCGAGCCGTCCGACTTCGCCGATCACCGTGGCGAGCCTTCCGGCTTCGCGGAGCGCGGGCCGGAGCGCCCGGACTTCGCCGAGCACGGGCCCGAGGGGGCCGGCCCCGCCGGACACGCGCCCGGGCAGCAGCCGTACGGCGAGGCCCATGACGGGTTCCCCGGGGAGTCCGTGCCCGAGGCGCACCCGGAATCCGCCGCGCCCCGGCAGGGCGCCCAGGACGTCTCACAGGCCGCTCCCGGCCTCGGTGAGGCCGGTGCGCCCTCCGAGTCGCCCGAGGACACTCCAGGGGCCCCGGAGGCCGCCGACGGCCCCTCCGAGCCCGCCGCCGGGCCCCTCCCGGACCGCGCGGACACCGATACCGGCACCGGCCCGGAGACCGTCGACGGCGAGAGCCCGGCCGAGGACCCGGACCAGGACCCGGCCGCCGCGGCCACCCCGTCCGCGGCCGCCCCTCACGACGTACCCCCCGCGGCACCCCAGGAGGAACACCCCCTCGCCTCCTACGTCCTGCGCGTCAACGGCACCGACCGCCCCGTCGGCGACGCGTGGATCGGCGAGTCCCTGCTGTACGTGCTGCGCGAGCGGCTCGGCCTCGCGGGCGCCAAGGACGGCTGCTCGCAGGGCGAGTGCGGCGCGTGCAACGTCCAGGTCGACGGGCGGCTCGTGGCGTCCTGCCTCGTCCCGGCAGTGACCGCCGCCGGCAGCGAGGTCCGTACCGTCGAGGGCCTGGCCGAGGACGGGCAGCCGTCGGACGTGCAGCGGGCGCTCGCGCGCTGCGGCGCCGTCCAGTGCGGCTTCTGCGTCCCGGGCATGGCGATGACCGTGCACGACCTGCTGGAGGGCAATCCGGCGCCCACCGAGCTGGAGACCCGCCAGGCGCTGTGCGGCAACCTGTGCCGCTGCTCCGGCTACCGGGGCGTGGTGGACGCCGTCAAGGACGTCGTCGCCGAACGCGAGGCCCACGGCGCGCCCGCCGACGGCGACTCCGACGAACCCCGCATCCCGCACCAAGCGGGCCCGGGCGCCGGTGGCGTGAACGCATCGGCCTTCGGGGCGCCCCCGGAACCGCACACCCCGCAACCGCACTCCCCACAAGCGCACGACCAGCCCTACGGCCAGGACGGAGGCCCCGCGTGAGCAACGAAGCAGCCACCGCCCGGCCCGCACAGGCCGCGGAGGCCGCCCCCGCCCCAGAACCGCTTCCGCACGGCATCGGCGCCTCGCTCCCGCCCGCCGACGCCCGCGCCAAGACCGAGGGCACCTTCCCGTACGCCGCCGACCTGTGGGCCGAGGGCCTGCTGTGGGCGGCCGTGCTGCGCTCACCGCACCCGCACGCGCGCATCCTGTCCATCGACACCACCCACGCGCGCGAGATGCCCGGCGTCCGCGCCGTCGTCACCCACGAGGACATCCCCGGCCGCCCGTTGCACGGCCGCGGCACGGCCGACCGCCCGGTCTTCGCCTCCGAGGTCGTGCGCCACCACGGTGAGCCCATCGCCGCCGTCGCCGCCGACCACCCCGACACCGCGCGCATGGCGGCCGCCGCCGTCATCGTGGAGTACGAGGTGCTGGACCCGGTCACCGACCCGGAGCAGGCCTTCGAGGCGGAGCCGCTGCACCCCGACGGCAACCTGATCCGGCACATCCCGCTGCGCCACGGCGACCCGGAGGCGGCCGGCGAGATCGTCGTCGAGGGCCTGTACCGCATCGGGCGCCAGGACCCCGCGCCCATCGGCGCCGAGGCCGGCCTCGCCGTGCCGCGCCCGGACGGCGGGGTGGAGCTGTACCTCGCCTCCACCGACCCGCACGCCGACCGCGACGCGGCCGCCGCCGCGTTCGGCCTGGAACCCGAGCGCGTCAAGGTCGTCGTGACCGGCGTCCCCGGCGCCACCGCCGACCGCGAGGACCAGAGCTTCCAGCTCCCGCTCGGTCTGCTCGCGCTGCGCACCGGCTGCCCGGTGAAGCTCACCGCCACGCGCGAGGAGTCCTTCCTCGGCCACGTCCACCGGCACCCGACCCTGCTGCGCTATCGCCACCACGCCGACGGCGAGGGCAGACTCGTCAAGGTCGAGGCGCAGATCCTGCTCGACGCGGGCGCCTACGCCGACACCTCCTCCGAGGCCCTGGCCGCCGCCGTCGCCTTCGCCTGCGGCCCCTACGTCGTCCCGAACGCCTTCATCGAGGGCTGGGCCGTACGCACCAACAACCCCCCGTCCGGGCACGTACGCGGCGAAGGCGCCATGCAGGTCTGCGCCGCCTACGAGGCCCAGATGGACAAGATCGCCAAGAAGCTCGGCCTCGATCCGGCGGAGGTGCGGCTGCGCAACGCGCTGGCGACCGGCGACGTGCTGCCGACCGGCCAGACCGTGACCTGCCCGGCCCCGGTCGCCGAACTGCTCCAGGCCGTACGGGACTTCGAGCTGCCGCCGCTGCCCAAGGACACGCCCGAGGACGAGTGGCTGCTGCCGGGCGGACCCGAGGGCGCGGGCGAACCGGGCGCCGTGCGCCGTGGCGTGGGCTATGGCGTGGGCATGGTGCACATGCTCGGCGCGGAGGGCGCGGACGAGGTCTCCACGGCGACCGTGAAGGTCCACGACGGCGTCGCGACAGTCCTGTGCGCGGCCGTCGAGACGGGCCAGGGCTTCACCACCCTCGCCCGGCAGATCGTCCAGGAGACGCTCGGCATCGACGAGGTGCACGTGGCGCCGGTCGACACCGACCAGCCCCCGGCCGGCGCGGGCTGCCGCGGCCGCCACACCTGGGTCTCGGGCGGCGCGGTGGAGCGCGCGGCGAAGATGGTCCGCACGCAGCTCCTCCAGCCGCTCGCCCACAAGTTCGGCATGTCGACGGAGCTGCTCCAGATCACCGACGGCAAGATCACGTCGTACGACGGGGTCCTCTCCACGACCGTCACCGAGGCGCTGGACGGCAAGGAGCTGTGGGCCACCGCCCAGTGCCGCCCGCATCCGACCGAGCCGCTGAACGAGACCGGCCAGGGCGACGCGTTCGTGGGCATGGCCTTCTGCGCGATCCGCGCGGTGGTGGACGTGGACATCGAGATCGGTTCCGTACGGGTCGTGGAACTGGCCGTCGCCCAGGACGTGGGCCGCGTCCTGAACCCGACCCAGCTCGCCGCCCGGATCGAGGCGGGCGTGACGCAGGGCGTGGGCATCGCCCTCACGGAGAACCTCCGCACGCCGCGTGGCATCGTCCGCCACCCCGACCTGACCGGTTACGCCCTTCCGACCGCCCTCGACGCGCCCGACATCCGCATCGTGCGGCTGGTCGAGGAACGGGACGTGGTCGCCCCCTTCGGGGCCAAGTCCGTCAGCGCGGTGCCGGTGGTGACGTCCCCGGCGGCCGTCGCGTCGGCCGTCCGCGCCGCGACGGGCCGTCCCGTGAACCGCCTCCCGATCCGCCCCCAGGCCGCGGTGGTGACGGAACGGGGCTGAGGCATTCCGCGCGGAAGGTGAGGCAGTCGGGCGGAAGCTGAGGCATTCCGCGCGAAGGCCGAGGCAGTCGGGCCGAAAGGGAACGCGCGGGGGTGCTCCGAGCGTCTTGTGAGGTGACGCGGCTCGGTCGCCGGGCGCGCGTCGCCGGTCCGGGGCGTTGTCAGTGGTGGCGCGTACTGTTCTGGGCAGTGGGGAACGGCTGCCGGGCTTCGCCGGGCGGTCCGCCGTGCTCCGCCAGGGGACGGTGAGCAAGCACATGCGGGGGAGCCCATGAGTACGACCGATACCGGTTCCGCGGTGATCACCCTGACCGAGTCCGAGCTGGACCCGTGGGTGACGCACGCGTCCACGCGGCACTGGCTGACCGGCCCCGGACTGCCCCGCGACAGCGGCGTGCTGAGCTTCGCCGAGCTGAGCCGCGAGGGCCTGCGCACGGTCGCCGACTCGACCGGCGACCCGGACGACCGTCTCTCCGCGGAACTGCGCGAACAGCTTGTGATAGGCGGACTGCTGGGCCCCGCCGGCCTGGAGACGGAGTCGGTCCTGCTGGACGGGGCGACGGGCGAGATCTCCACGACGTACGTCCTGCACGACCGCCCCGACCTGATGGACCGCCGCCCCCTGGCCCCCTCCCTGCGGACGCTGGTCCGCTTCGCGGAAGCCACGGACGAACTGGCCGGCCTGCGCGGCCAGTTCGCCTCCTACGCGGGCCGCTACGGCCCCAAGGCGGTGGCGCAGGCGTCCCAGCACCTGCTGGCGGTGTTCCGCGACGGTGCGGACGGCGAACCGGCCCCGTTCTGGAAGATGGCGGCGCTGATCCGCCCGCTGTCGCTGGTGGCGGGCCGGGGCGGCGCGTCCGGCCTCTCCCTGGACCTCCCGCACCGCCTCCTGGACCAGGAGTTCGGCCCTGGCAGGACGGTCCGCTTCGAGGACGTCGACTTCCCCGCGACCCTCACGCACGAGCCGACCCGGCGCTTCCTGCGCGAGGTGGGCCTGCCGGAGGACGCCCACGTCTTCTGCCTGGACACGGACGTGCCCCTGGCGACGCTCGCCGAGTACCACGCCGACGGCGACGGCCCCGCCGAACTCCCCGCCGGGGCCCACCGGCTGATCCGCCTCGGCCATCTGGTCGAGGACAACAGCCTGGTCATCGACGGCGCGACGGGCGCGGTCCTGAACTGGAGCGAACCCGAGGCGACGCTCTACCCGCTGAACACGGACGTGTCGACCCTCGCCTTCACCCTCTGGCTCCTGCACCGCGAGCGCGCGATCGACGCCCAGTCCTCCCACGAGCTGACGACCGACACCTATGACCAGCTCGCCATGACGATGCTCCAGGTCCTGTCGACGGTGGACCCGACGGGCGTGAGCGCCGGAAGAACGGTCCGCCACTACTGGACGGACGCGTTCCAGGACGAGGCCGGCGGGGTGCTCTGACGGGCCTGCCGTCAGGCGGACTTGGCGGCGCCGCGGCGGCGAACGGCGAGGACCAGACCGCCACCGAGCACCGCGGCGGCGGCCGCGGCACCGGCGAGGAGCGGGGTGCCGTCGGAGCCGGTGGTGGCGAGGTTGCCACCGGTGGTGCTGCCGGTCGTGGTGCCGGTGGAGCCGCCGGGCGTCGTGCCGGCCGAGGCCGAGGCCGACGGGGAGGCCGTGGCGCCCGTGCCGCCGGCGGCCTGGCCCTCGGGGGCGTTGCCGTTCCCGCCGTTGCCGGAGCCGCCGTCGGCGCCGTCCGAGGGGCTCGGCTCGGGCTCGTAGTCGCTCGGCACATCGATGCCGATCACGGCGGTGTTGTTGGCGCGGTTCGTGTCGTACTTCGGCGCGATGTCGTAGACGGACGACGCCTTGATCTCACCCTCGGTGTCCTGCGTGGACTTCTCGATCTTCAGCGTGAAGGTGTACGCCAGCGACTGGCCGGCGTCGAGGGTTCCGTCCTGCGGCCAGCACACGTACTTGGGCTTGCCCGGGGTCCCCTGCGGCCCGCTCGGCCCGTCGATCCCGAACGGCGCGCAGTCCTTCGGCACGCCGATGGCCAGGGTGCCCGGCGGGATCTGCACCAGCAGGCCCGGGAGGTCGTCGCTCTCCTGGTTCTGCACCCAGCCGGGGCCGTCGTTGCGCAGGGTCGCCGTGACCGACTGCTCCCCGCCGGCCAGCGCCTCCATCTCTTCACCCACGGCTACGAGATCGGCGGTGTTGGCCGCGGTCAGGGTGAGCCGTCGGTAGCTGTCGTCGAACCCCTCGCCCGGGGCGTCCCCGGTCACGCTCGTGCCGTACTCGACCGTCTCCATCAGGGCCTTGTCCAGCGCCTTGAACCGCACGGGCGTGGTGACCGAGGCACCGGGCTCGACGACCGTGTCGAGCTCGCAGACCGCCTGCCTGACCTGGTCCTTGACGGTCGAGTAGGTGCAGCCCTTCACCTGCTCGGGGAAGTCAAGACCCCGCGTCAGACGCACCCGGAAGGTGAACCCGTCCGCTGCGGCCGTGCCCTTGTTGGTGAGGGTGACGGACTTGTCGTACACCTCGCCCGGCTTGGGAGCCGCGGACGGCAGCGCCGACACGACCAACTCGGGCCCACCCTCCTCGGCCTGCGCGACGGGCGCGGTGACAGCGGGACCGGCAGCGGCGATCACGGCAGCGGCCAGGACGGCTGCCGAGGGGCGGAGGCGCACGGTGGTTCTCCTCGTGGGGGTTTCCTCGTCGTTCCCCGGAAGGCACGACGACCGGAGCATGGGCTACCGGTCATGTTCTGGACACCCGAGAGGTGCCCGGGGTTGTGCGCGAGCTTCCGAACACGCCGCGAGGGCCTGGCCGACGTGAGGTGACGGCTCCCGGGCCGCAGCAGATCTCCGACCGGACCACCGAATCCCGTGACGGTGCAGACCCGTTACAGCTACGCGTGGGTCATGTTCTGCCCGAACGAGGGTCTCTGCTCGGCGGGCTGACGCTGGAGGCCGTGGCGGGATTCGAACCCACGTAACTCGCTTTGCAGGCGAGCCCCTGAACCACTCGGGCACACGGCCGGGCCGAGTACGAACCAGTCGGCACACGGCCGTGTTTGAACTCGGTGTAGTGACCGTAGGTCGGCGTGGGGTGGGGCTCAAGGGAGGCGCGTGGGCTGCAACGTGACTGCCATACGCCGTTCATGAAGGGGGTGGCCGGGAAGAGGGGTGTACGACCAAGGTGGGGACGGCGATGCCCGTCGCCGCACGGGAACTGGACGGGGTCTCCCTGTACGCGTTCGCGTTCTCCGGGTACTTCACGACCAGTCTGTTCGGGATGGTGCTCTCCGGCCAGTGGTCGGACCGGCGCGGCCCCCTCGGCCCGTTGACGACGGGCATCACCTCCTTCGGCGCCG
>NZ_JAIGQA010000128.1:0-25004 GCF_019733245.1 Streptomyces sp. WAC04114 | reverse complement strand
GGAACGACGGCAGGAAGCACGCGAGTTGAACCCGCCGCCCGAGGCCCTGTACGACCTCGTCCGGGCCCCGGCCCGACTGTGGGAGAGGCGGCGCCAGGACGCGGACTTCCTCTCGGTGCGGGCCGGTGGATCACCTGCTGCGTCATCGCACCCTCACCGCCCGCCGCATCGCCTCGGCCGCCAGACGGACGGCCGCGTCCCGGGTGCTCCGGCCCAGCATGGCGGTGTGGATGGGGCCTCCTTGGGCCAGATGACGGTCGTAGGGGAGCAGGACGACGGGCACGCCGGGCTCGCGCAGGTGCGCGGCCGCCGTCTTCGGGTCGATGGTGGTGTCGGGGGAGTTCGCGCTGAGGGCGACCACGGTGGTGGCGAGCGCGGAGTGCGGCAACTGACCCAGCCAGTCCAGGACCTGGCGGGTGCCGTGGATGCCCTCGGCGGTCATCGGCGCGACGACGACGCGTGCGTGGGCGGTGTCCATCGCCGTTCGCGCCACCTCGCCGGGCAGCGTCTCGCAGTCCACCACCGTCACCGCGAAGTACCGGCGAAGGGCCAGCGTCACCGTCCGGTAGGTGCGCATGTCCATGGGGGCGCCGACCCGCCCCTGACTCGCGGGCAGCAGCCAGCCGCCGTCTGTCACGGGCACCAGGTAGCCGGTGATGTCCGTGAGCTGCATCGCGGGCGTCAGGATCCGGGCCAGGTCGGCGCAGCACCAGCGCACACTGTCCGCGCCCATCCGTACCGGGAGGGTGCCGAGTGCCGCGTCCGCTTCCAGGGTGAGCACCGGGTCGTGCCGGTAGTGGTTGAAGGTACGGCCGAGCAGTGCGGCGACGGTGGACTTGCCGACGCCGCCGCGGATCGAGGTGACGGCGATGACGCGGCCGGTGGTGACGGGGTGCTGCAACTCCTCGGCGAAACGCGTCTGTTGGGACACCTCCTGGGTGGCGGAGGCGGTAAGGCGGCGCAGGGTGGCTCCGGCGCGCCGCAGCCGCACCCGCACATGCTCGGCCGGCTCCACGGCAAGAACTCCCAGAGGCACGACGGCGAGCAATCCGAGCACGGCGACGGGCCCTGCCGCGGCTGAGGCATGGTCCCCCCACACCACGGCGAGCCGCACCGCGACCACGGCCGCCGCCACGAGCAGCACCGCGACCTCGGCGGTGAGCGGGAAGGCCCGCGCCCGCAGGGCGAGCACCACCATGACGGTGATGGCGAGCGGCACGCTCCACACCGACACGGTGCCCAGGACCAGCATGCCGGCCGCGCCCGCGGAGGCCGCGAGTACGGCGGTGGCCAGCACCAGCCCGCGGTGGGTGGCCGCGAGCGCCGTGCCCACTCGGTACCGGCTGACCGACACCCCGCCCGTGCGACGGTCGTCCAGGCCGGTCAGCCCCGACGCCATCAGCGCGAGCCGAGGCAGCATCCCGAGGACGACGACGGAGACCACGGCGAGCAACGCACCCACCCGGGTCTGCCCGGCGGCGGTGCCTGCCCCGCCCTGCAGCCCGAGAGCCGCCTCCCACGCGACAAGACAACCGGCGACTGCCCCGGCACCGATCAGCGCTCCGCGTCCGAGGGGTGTGAACCACCCGGCGAGCAGCAGGGCGAGCGTCACGGCACCCGCGACGCAAGCCAGTCGCGCCGCCCCGCCCCAGTCGTGGGCGTCGGCGCAGCTCCAGGCGCCCAGTACGGCCAGGGCCGCGGCCGTGACGATCAGGGTGGCGGCGAGCGCGTGCCGCCGGACCCGCCCGAGGAGAGCACCGGCCAGGGCGCATGCCGCGGCAATGACGAGAAGCCCGACGCCGACCGAGGACAACGCGAAGGAGTCGCGGGCCAGGAGCCCCGCGGCCAAGGCCCACAGGACGGTTGCGCACCCGGCGACGACGCGCCGCGCCGAGGGCTGCCACCGCCAGGCCCGCACGCCGAGGTCGTCGGCGACTTCGTCGGTGACGTCATGGACGACGGGCGCGGAGGGGGCGTCCTCCGCCCGCACGAGCCGCAACACGGCCCCGTCGGCCACGCCGGCCGACTCCAGGGTGCTGTCGTGGGCGAGCGCGGAGCCGTCCGGGGTGACCAGATGCCGCAACTCGGGCCGGTCCGCGACACGGTCGTCCAGAAGCCGCATGACCTCCGGCAGCAGAACCCCTACGGGCTCCCGCGAAGGCAGCACGAGATCGACCCGACGCCGCTCCCCGACCAGGGTGACCCGGCTGAGCGCCACACGCCGGCCAGTCGCTGAACGGCTCAAAGTCCCCGTGGGTATCACGCGTTCGAACCTATCACCGGGTGGTAGAGGCCCCGGAGGGCGTGGGCGACAGCGATCCGGACGGTTGGGACGACGGCACCGAAGCCCCGTACGGGCTCTTCCCGATGACCCGATGCGACACGAACGACCACCCCACACACCCCGCGCACACCACCGCCGCGATCACGACGCCGACGAACAACTTGCCCAACCTCTCATCGGTGGAACGCCGCTGGCGTTGGGCGCCGAAGAGCAGGGCGTCCCGAAGGCGCCGTCGGCGGACGGACATCGACTCCAGCAGCTGGTTGTCGTAGTCCTGAGCTGTCACGTCTCGAACTCGCCGACCCAAGAACGCTTCAGCAGATGCTTGGGCACATACTCGGACTCGACTTCGATGGGGAATTCGTTGTCATAGGCCATACAGGCCAAAGCCAGCGGTGCGAGGGCCACCAGGCCGTCACCGCTCAGGGCACGCGCCTCGTCACCGGCCCAGTACTGCTTGTGCCCGGTGACGGCGTCAACCAATGCGCTGTTGAACTGCTCGGTTTCCCGCAACTGGAAGCGATGGAAGAGTTCGAGCGGCGGGTAAAGGATCTTCAGCATCATTTCCTTGTCAACGACGCCTTCCCGTTCGGGGTCGGTGCCCTTGACCGCCGCTACCAGCTTGTCCCACATCTCCGTGGCTCGACCGGCCCAGTAGCTCTGGAGTGCCTCCACCCAGTCGTAGACGTAGTCATCGAAAGCCGCTCCCTCGGGAACGGAGTCACGCAGAAACGACACAGGCACCCGCATCAGGCGATCGAGCCGATCGTTCTCACGGCAGATCGTCGCCAGATACACCGCGGTGAGCCACGCCCCCGCATGCGTATAAGGCGTCGGCCCCGTCGCAGGCAGGTTTTTCACCTCGCCGTCGCTCCCGATCCGGCACGGGACGGGCCCCTCGGTGGCTGTGGCCGAGTCGAACAGAGCACAGCCGACCTGCATTGCTGTGACCCAGGCCTCCCACGTCTCCAGCCTCGCTGCTTCGGGATCCGTCAGGCAGCGCCACTTCGCCATGGTCAGGGTGCTGCTCAGCGCCCGGTGGCGGGACATCTCCGACCTTTCCAGTCGGTCGAGAACCCGACGCGTCCCATCGACGAGCGGCGCCATGGCCTCGGCCGCGTTGTCCGTGCGAAAGTCATGGCGCGGAACGCTCGTGACCACTGAACCCCTCCTCTAACGGATCTTGAAGTATTCCATCACAGCACCAGCGTAGGACCCCGTGTTCTCGTTCGCCTTCACCAGGACGTACTGCAGCTTTCCGGCCTCCAGGGCGTCTTCGAGAGTGTTGGCAATCTCGGCGTCCTTCCCGCCTCGCGCCCACATTTTCTCAAGAATTGTATAGACATATTCCTTGGTGCCCTGTTTGACCAGCATACCCTCGTAAGGGCCTGCTCCTCTGCGCCAACCCAGGTCCGCCGACGGCGCCTTCGCTTCTACGATCACATGGCCGCCGTCATCGCCGAGCTTGTACACCTGGTCGAACATGTCGGCGCCATTGGGCGTCTTTGGAAGCGGTACCCACTCGGCACCTGGGAACTCATGCGGAACCACGTGCAGCTCAGCGGCCTTCTCACCCAGCTTCTCGGAAATTTTGCTGTTGTTCGGCACATCGCCGAGCTGCCCGGCGTAGGCCTCTTGTGCCCTCTTGAGGGTCTCGAGCGCTTCGGGTGTCGGGGCTGCCTCGGCTGCTTTTGACGCGTCGGTGAGCTCCCCGGCCACCTTGCGGTCCTTTGCGAGCCTGTCGAGCTCGGGACGATGCGCGGGGTCGGCCGAGTCCGGCCCCAGTGGCGTCCGGCCGTACTTGACATCCGACGGTCCGCTCGGCAGGTCGTACTTGGATACCAAATTGCCACTCGCGTCCCTGGCGAGGATGGGCAACTCGACACCGTCAACGATCCTTGCGGCCTCCCTTCGTCGGTCGAGAGCGTCATAGTGTTCTTCACGCCACGCCGGATCGGTGTTGGCCTTCCGGACATGCTCGTCCCGGATGCGCTTCCTGTCCTCGGCGGTGAGTTCCCGATCTCCGGAATTTGTTGCTCCGGAATTGCGATCCGCACCGCCTGACGTCCCGCCAGATCTCGACGGCACGTGGCCGCTGCCGGAACCGTGGGCATCACCTGCGCCTTGCCCGGGTGACGACGACGGATTCGAAGCATGTCCTCGCAGGCCGCCACTGGTAGCGGCTGTTGTGCCGGCTGATCCGCCGTCTGTGTGCACGGATGCCTGCGGTGCCTGTGACCTGCTGCCAACCCCTGCGAGTTCTCGCTCTCGCCCCGCCAACTCCTCCGGTGTGTCCCCGGGCGAGGCGGAACGTTCCGCCTTCGGTGCGTTCCGGACGACCTCGCCGTGTTTGTCGTAGGGGATGAACTCGCCGTTCTCGATGACGACCTTGGAGCCGTCGTCGAGTTCCAGGACGCTGTGTGGAGCGCGCAGGTCGGGGACGTTGTTCACGCCGCGCAGGTTCTCCGTGACCTGGGCGATCCTGGGTATGGCGTGGCCCGTCGCCTTGACTGCGGCGCTGACCGGGTCGATCACGTCGCCGACCTTCGCGACCGTGGTGGCGACCTTGGCTGCGGTGCCCGCTTTGCCTGCGGATGCGACCTTCAGTGGCCCGGCGCCGAGGGTCAGCCCGTTGAAGACGACGGTAGCTGCGGCACGGGACGGGTTCTCCTCCCACATGTCCCAGGCGACGAAGCCTTTCGCGAACTCCTTGGCGTATCCCTTGCTCTCCTGCGCGAAGTCGGACGCGAAGATCCCGGTGGGCTTCTTGCCGCCGGACTCCATCAGGTACGTCTCGGCCCCGACCACCGCTCGGACCAGGCCCTCCCAGGCCTGGCCCGCCCTGTCCGAGCCGTGGAAGCCGGTCAACGTCGCGAGGCCGTCGATGGTGCCCCAGACGTTGTCGACGATGATGCCGTCCCAGAAGAAGCTCTTGGCGTAGTAGCCGAGGTCGTCCGGGTCCCACCAGTCGTGGGACTGGGTGACCGGTGTGCCCCAAGGGAGCTCTTTGGCCTGGTCCAGCACGTCGGCGCTGTAGCCGTAGAGCTCCGCGCCGCGCGGTACGAACTGCTTCGCGCCCGTGTTCATGACGTACTGGGTGCCGCCGACCAGTGCCGTGATCTTGTTGTTGCAGGCGATCTCGGCAGCGGCGAACTGGGACTGTGCGACGTTCACGTCATGCCACAGGGCCTTGTGCTCCGAGACCTTGTCAGCGTCATCCGTCCAGTTCTCGTCGAACGCCCCGCTGTCGGTCTTCAGCCCCGCGACGAACGTGGCCGCCTGGCTCTGCAACTGCTCCAACCGCGCCGCGATCGGGGCGACTTCGGCCGCGTACGTCCGCAGCGCGTCCGCCACCGTGGCGACCTTGTCCCCGAAGCTGTCGGCGGCATCGCTCACCGGCTTGGTGGACGCGAAGAGATCCTCCGCTTCCGGCGCCTGATAGAAGGCCGACAGTCCCTGGAACTGCCGATGCGCCTCCCCGCCGACCTGGCGGATGCCGTCGGCCTCTTTACGCAGGGCGTCTGTGTGCTGTTCCAGCTGTCCGAGGTCGCCGGTGAACAGTGGAATGGACTCCGGCTTGATCACAGGCGTCCGGCCTTCCAGCCGCCAGGCATGTCAGGCCTGATCAGTCCAGCTGCCCGCTGCTGCACCTCAGCAGCCATCTCCAGGTCGCCGTCCCGGTACGCCACCGTGGCCTCCACAGCGCCGCCCACCGACTTGCCGACGCGCTCCCCGATGAACTTCAGCTCGTCAGCGGTGCCTTCCATGAACTCGGCGAGCGCTGCGGCGACCAACCCGGTCTGCCCCTTGTGCTCGCCCCCCGCCCCGCCCGGAGCGAGTGTCCCCGCCGAGGTGGCCGCGCCTTGCACGTCACCCGAGTACGCCTGGACGATGTCGTCCAGTACTTTCATGACGTCGCCCACGTTCGAGACCACACTTTGGACCCCGGACGGAGAGATGTCCCACGCCGGCATGCGTCAGCCCCCGTTCCCTTCCCCCTGTTACTGCTCGGCGTCAGCCGATGTTGTCGACGGCCGACCGTGCCTTGGCCAAGGTCGTCTGCGCGGTCCCGTCGTTCTGCTCCATGGTCGTGCGGACCAGACGGATGATCTCGCGCACCTCACCGGCGGCGCGGTGCCAGCGCGTCTCCTTGCCGTGATACTCGTCGGCGACGCCGTCAGCGGTGAAGTCGGCCATCGCGGCCTTCACCGCGCGGTCGCGGTCGGTCAGGACGCGCTCCAACTGCCCGATGACGCTGTGCAGACTGATCTGCACTTCACCGGAAGCACCGGTGTCGTAGGAGCGGCGGTCCAGGTTCTGACCCATGGTCGGATTCCCCCTCGGAAACGATGACGGTGAAGGTGGCTTCGGGTCGACGGGCGCATGCGCGCCGTTGTGGCTACCGTGCGCCGAAGCGAGCCGCGTCGAAGTTGGCAGCACCCATGTTCTGGTGGGCGTTGTCCTCAAGCTCCACGTCACCGGTGCCGAACGCGGTGTCCATGCCGGACTGGCCGCCCAGGATCGCGCTGAGTGAACCGTTCAGAGCCGCCGTGATCTCGTCGGCGTTGAGCTTGAACGTGTCGAAGGCGGCCTTGCCCGCCCCGTTGAACTTCCCCTCCAACGGCTCCGCCGCCTGGATCAGCCACTTGATCAGCGTGCCCAGATCCTCACTCGACCCGACGGTGCTCTTCCCGAGCTCCGACAGGGTCGTCGATCCCATGTCGAACTTCATCAACCCACCCCCGTAAGCGTGTTGCGCAGTAGTACTGCGTGATCTCTGCGGCGTACTCACACGTCATGTGCGACTCGCAGTCCCTCGAACATCCTTCCGCATCTTATGTTGCAGGCGCAACGCGGAGGAGCCCGAAGTGGCGTGATCCAGTGCGTGGATGGCCGTGATGACCGTCGTCACCATGCCCCCTCGTGAGACCCGCTGCAGGCTCGGAGATTCCCCCTGATGCACCCACCCCGGACGGGGCCGTACGGCACAGGCGTGGTGAGGCACTGGCCGAGGCGGTCGGCAGCCCGACCGCCTCCAAGTTCAGCAGGCCCTCGTCGCCGTAGCGGCAGGCGTACGTAGGGCCCCACTTCGCCGTGCCAACCTTGCCTATGGCCGGTTGGGCGGCACGTAAGGCAGAGGTCACCGCTGCCTGGGATCCAGGACCTCCGGCAGCGGATGGCCACCGGTCGGCGAACTCGGCGCACTCAGATGCCATCCGGGCGAGGTATGCCGGACCTGCCCGTAACCGCTTGGGTGCGGCAGACGGCGGTGGAACCCCTCGACCCCTGCCCTGTCCTGCGCTTCGTCCAGCCGTCGGCATCGGTGGCCCCGGACATCCTGATGGCAAGGCTCGGGGATGCAGTACGCGACGGTGACCGTGGGTCTAACCGCCCACCGCCCACCGCGCTCCCGCAACCACGCCCAGCAGCAGAGCTGGAAGCATCCACCACCACGACATGGCCCTCCGCACCGACGGCACCAGCCACAGCGTTGCCGCGGCCCCGGCGGCGGCGATGGTGACGACGCACGACAGCACGATTCCGGCGTACGCGTCGTCGTCCCAGGTGCCGGACGGCGTGATGGTCAGTGCCGTCCAGCAGAAGTACGCGGCGATGAGGGTGAGCAGCGTGAAGGGTACGGCGAGGACCACACGGAGGCAGCCGCGGTCGTCGTCCACAGGGGAAGGGCTGGTCATCAGCGCAGTGCGTTCCTTGCCTCGTTCAGATTGTTCGCGAACCCACGCCCGTAGTCCTGGGCGTCGTCGGTCTCCCAGTAGGGCCCGCCGTTGTAACGCGCCGCGAGTTCCTGGTACTGGGCCGGTGTCATCTCCTCGGCCGGCACGTCCGCGAACTCGCTCTCCGCCTTGAGCTGCGCCAGGTACTCGGAAGCGATGAAGATGTTCTGCGCGGGGTCCTGCAGAGCTGTTTCCACCGTGTCGCGCTGCTGGTCGGTGAGGTGCTCGGGGTCGTAACCGAGAACCTCGGCGCCACGTCGCACCTGGATGGCGATGGGGCCCATGGACGTGTTGTCCGGGTCACCGCCGAGCCGCCACGGCAGGCTCTCGGGAGCGATCGGGCTCAGGGGAGAGTCCGCCTGTTCGCGGATGGTGTCGGTCATGTCGTCCAGGATGCCGGGCTGTCCGCCGACCTCCTGCCACGCGATACCGGCGACCATGTCCGGCGGCAGCCCCGAATTCCGTGCCGCGGCCTTGATGATCTCCTTGTTCGCCGCTATCCAGTCGGCGCGGTCCTGTGCGGTGGACGGCGGACTCCAGTAACTGTCCTGCGCGCCGGGCAGGTTGGCGATCTGGAGGCGGATGTCCCGCAACGTCGGGGAGACGACGTCGTCGCCGGCGATGGGGGAGTAGTCCTGCTTGGGGCCGCTTCCGGACAGCCGGGTCAGCGGGTTCGTCCTCGCCTCGGCTGCCTCGCGCCGCAGCTCCGAGATCGCCGAAACGATGTCCACACGCTCGATGAAACCCATGCGGAAATCAGGTAGCAGGTCATAGGCCTGCTTGAGCTCGTGGACGCAGATCTCCCGCGCCTCGTGTTCCGTGGTCTTCGCAAGGTGGAAGTCCCCACCGGCGGCGCCGTGCAGCCGGTTCGCGTCCTCGCGGATGTCGTCGACATCCATGGTCAGCTCGGCGAAGAAGTCCATGACCCCGGTGGTGTCACGCATGTCCTCCCATTGGCGCATCGGCTCCGCCTCCTGCGCCTCACGGGTGATCGCCGTGCCCTTGGTGTGGATCAGGTCTGCGAGCGACTGCTCATTCGCCTTGCCGTTGGAGTAGTGGGCCTTGGCCACCTCCAGCGCGAACGCGTAGCTGCGCAGAGCGCTGGACGCCTTGGCATAGCCTTCCGCGAGCTGTGCGACCAGCTTGCGCCCCTCTGAGAGCCGGGCTTCGTAGTGCTGACTGCCCTCGCTCTTCCACTGCGTGTGCTTCTCGGCCCGCTTGGCGGAAGCGTCGACCGCCACGAGCATGTCGTGCAGGCGCTTGAATTCGTCCGCGTTCCGTTCGACGAGGGGCGGGTTGCAGTCCTCCAGGAACTCGACGTCCCTGCGGTGACTGATGCCGCTGCTCATCGCGCCTCCGGGGCGACGTACTGACCGTACTCCAGGACGTTGTCCAGAAAGCGTTGGGCGGTGTCGTCGTCGATCTTCACGAAGTCGCTGCCGGTGGTCCTGAGGCGAGTGGACAGCGCCGCGAACAGGGCGACCGCGTCCAGGTACTGGTCGTCGGCGAATCCCGCGAACCGTGCCACCTGCTTGGCCACGTCCGCCGGCGCCCTGGGGGCCCGGGCCATGGTGGTCAGTTCGTCATCGGGCCGACCCTCGTGGAGAAAGCCCGCGATCTCGATCAGCAGATTCGCGTTGCCGTTGATCGACTGGGCTTTGGCGACCAGGGAACCAGTAGCCGGGGCGACGGCCCCGCCGCCGCTGTCCGCCGGCAACTGATTGATCTGCGTACCGGTCTGCTGACGCGCCAAGGCGTCGGCCTTCAACTGGGCCCACTCCTCTTCGAAAGACAACGTGTTCCCCCTCCGCCCGTCACCTCGAACAGTCAATCGATCATGCTACTGGAGGGGCGTTCTGGGTTTGGCCGTACAGCAGGCGGCAGTTCCGGCCAGGGCGGGCGGGGCGAACGGATTGGTCACGGACGCGCCGACGTCAGCGATCGCTTCCTGACCCGCTCCAAATGCCCCCCGAACACCTGCCGAGCCTCCGGCGTAAGCGTCCGCAACGCCACCAGCGCCGTGATGACGACATCGCACAACTCCGCCTCCACGTCCTCCCACGTGTGCGTGACGCCCTTGCGAGGGTTCTGCCCCGTCGCCCCGATCACCGCCTCCGAGACCTCGCCGACCTCCTCGGTCAGTTTCAGGACGCGCAGGAGGAGGCCCTCGCGGCCTTCGACGGGGCGGTTGGTGTCGAGCCAGTGCGTCAGGGTGTCGATCGTGGACCAGAGTTCAGCGGCGGCGGGAGTGTGGTCGCTCATGGGCGCAGCCTGGCACGAGGGTGTGACAACGCCCCCTCCCGTCCCCGGTCACTCCATCTACTCCTCCTCGAACAAAGCCTCCTGCTCCCCCTCCTTCGCCTTCCGCAGCCGCCTCGCCCGGGCCCCCACCACCACCGCCGTGCCCGCCGCCGTCGCCGCGAAGGCCGCCGGGATCATCCAGCCGCGGTTCACCGCGTGGCCGAGCAGGTGGTCCAGGGAGAACCGGCCCGGGCCGGTGATGGCCAGGCCCGCCGCGGTCAGGCCCAGCGTCGCCGCGTACTCGTAGCCGCCGCTCTGGTTGAAGAAGCCGTTCGGGGCGTGCACCGCCGCCGCGCCGGCCATCGCGCCGGCCGCCGCCGCGCCCGCGGCCGGGGTGGCCAGGCCCAGGGCCAGCAGCGTGCCGCCGCCGGCCTCCGCAAGGCCCGCCGCCGTCGCGCTCGCCTTGCCGGGGACGTAGCCGATGGACTCCATGAACTGGCCGGTCCCCTCGATGCCGTGTCCGCCGAACCAGCCGAACAGCTTCTGCGCACCGTGGGCGGCCAGCACGCCGCCCGTCCCCAGCCGGAGCAGCAGGAGGCCCAGATCACGTCGGTCGTCAGGTGTCACGTCGTCTCCCGGAGCAGGCAGCAGTCAATACGGAACAGGACCATTCGTCGTGTCGTCGCGATTCCACCGTCGCTCGCCGACACCCCACCCACCGCCCCGGGGACGCCGTTCGGGTGGCACCGGTGGCGTGGGGCCGTGGCCGGTACGAGGCTGGCTCGCATGACGATTCAGACCACGCGCCTCAGCGATCCGGCCGTCCGGGCCTTCGTGGCCGCCGTGAACAACCACGACCGCGAGAGCTTCATGGCGCTCCTCGCGCCGGGCGCGACCATGACCGACGACGGCTCCGACCGCGACCTCGACGATTGGGTGGACCGGGAGATCTTCTCCTCCCACGGCCACATGCAGGTCGACAACGAGTCCAACGGCGGCCGTTCCCTCCTCGTCCGCTACAGCAATGACACCTGGGGCGAGATGCGCACCCGGTGGAGTTTCCAGGTGGACGACGACGGCCGGATCACGCGTTTCGAGACCGGGCAGGCCTGACACCCTCCGTGTGCTCAGCCGCTGATGCTGCTGCCTGTGCCTGTGCCCGTGCCCTGCCCAGGCCCCGTCGGACCGGCCCCGTCCGCCCCTCCGGCTCACCGCGCCACCGTCGCCAGTACGTCCTGCCCCAGCCGCCGGATCACATCCGTGGCGAGCCGGTGACGTACCAGTTTGCCCTCGCGCGTCGAGCGCACCAGGCCCGCGTCACGCAGGGTCCGCAGCGCGCGGGAGACCTGCGGTTCGCTGGAGCCCAGCCGTGCGGCGAGCTCCGAGGTCGTGATGGGCTCGCCCAGCAGGTGACGGCACAGCTCCATCCGGGTCGGTGAGGTCAGCGCCATCAGGCGGTCCTGGAGATCGCGCAGGGTCAGCTGGCCGCCCGGGGTCGCGGCGGGCACCGGGTACTGCACCGCCACGCACGACGGGTGCTCGTGCTTGACCGTCAGATGCGGCCAGACGCGGGCGGAGGGCACGAGGACGAGGGGCCGCGGGGCCACCTTCACCTCGTCGGTCTGCAGCTTGTCCAGCCGGACTCGTTCCCCCGGCCCGGCCCCCCGGGCCGCCGTCGGCAGCAGCTCGCAGAGCACGTCCGCGGGGGAGCGGACCGCCAGTCTGCGGCGGACCTCCCGTGCGTGGTCCTCCAGGACCGGTCGCAGGGTCCGCCAGTCCTCCGCGAAGAACGCCGCGTCGGCGGCCCGCAGCGCCGCCAGCAGTCTGTCCCGCAGTTCGAGCGGGGCCGCCACCAGGTGGCGCGCCAGTTCTCCCCGGGCGTAGGAGCGGCGCAGACAGCGGCGTGCGAAGTCCTCCGCGGCGGAGGTGCCGGCGCGCAGCTCCCGGGCCGGTGGCACGGGCAGCGCCGTGGTGCCGAGGACTCCGGGAGCCACCAGGTCCAGGAACTCCCCGGTCGGCAGCGCCTCGATCGCGGTCAGTTCCTCGTCCAGGTCCGCCGCGAGCGGCAGGGTGCGCGGGAAGAACAGACGGCAGCGGAAGCGGGCCCACAGAGGGGCGAAGAAGGCCAGTTCGTCGCGCAGTTCGGGGTCCGGCGCGGTGGCGTGGGTCGCCCAGCCGGCGGCCTCGGGGTGGTGCTCGGGTTCGGCGAGCACATGCAGGCTCGCCATCAGTTCCGACAGCGGGGAGGACCCGGCCGCGAGATCCGCCGGGCCGAGTCCTCCGAGGTCGAGGACGATGCTCACGCTGTCACCGTACGGCGGAACTACCGCACGGGCGCCCCCGGGCCGAGCGGAATGCCCAGCAGGTACCAGACGAAGAACAGCAGTATCCACACCGCCAGCATGATCATGGCGACGGGCAGGGTGAAGGAGATCAGGGTGCCGATGCCGGCCTTGCGGCGCAGCGTCTGGAGATAGCCGACGCAGAGCATGAATGAGGTGCTCATCGGGGTGACGGAGTTCGTGCAGGAGTCGGCGATGCGGTAGAGCGCCATGGTCGTGGCGGGGCTGGTGCCGACCAGCATCAGCATCGGCACCAGCGCCGGGGCGACCAGCGTCCACAAGGCGGAGCCGGAGGTGATGAGCAGGTTCATCAGAGCCACGGCGACGATCAGCAGCGTGAACAGCAGCAGCGTGGGAGCCCCCAGCCGTTTGAGGAAGTCCGCCCCCTCGACCGCGACGACCGTGGCGATGTTGGTCCACTTGAACAGGGCGAGGAACTGGGACACGGCGAAGAAGAGCACCAGCAGTGGGGCGATGGAGCGTACGCCGTCCGCCATGAACTCCGGTATCGCGCGGCTCCCGCTGATCCGCCCGGTGAGACACCCGTAGACGGTGCCGATGAGCAGGAAGAAGACAGTGAGGAAGACGGCGATGGCGTCCATGAAGGTGGACTCCACGACGGCCCCACCCTCGCCGCGCAGCGGTGACGAGTCCGGCAGCATCGCGAGCATGATCAGCGCGGCGTAGCCGAGCACGGCCACACCGGTCAGCCTCAGGGCCCGGCGCTCGGTGGCGTCGTCGGTCCTCGCGACGACCTGCCCGGCCGCGGCCGCCTCCAGGTCCGCGTCGGGGATCAGCCGGTGCTCACGTTTGGCGAGGATCTTGTCCACGACCAGGGCGATGGTGCCGGCCAGCACGAACGCCGAGACGGTGGTGAAGTACATGTTGTCCGTCGCGCGGACCACGACGTTCTTGTCGACCAGCTGCGCGGCCTCCGTGGCCACGGCGGCGAACAGCGCGTCCCCCGGGGCGATCAACGGATTGGCGTCGCCCGCGGCGTTGATCGAGACGAACGCGACGATCATGCCGAGCATGGGGGAGCGGCCCACGGCACGGAAGGCCACCGCCCCCAGGGGGATCAGGACCACGTAGGCGGAGTCCGAAAGGAACTTCCCCAGCACGCCGCCCAGCGCCACCCCCAGGACGACCGAGCGCGGCGAGAGTCCCGTGAGCATGCGGCGGGCAAGCGCCTCGAAGAGCCCGGAGCGCTCGGCGACCGCGACGCCGAGCATCACCATCAGCACCACACCGAGCGGACCGAAGGTGACGAAGGACTCCTCGGCGCCCGTGACCAGGTCCCGCACGGCAGCCGCCGACAGCGCGCTGCGCACGCCCACCGGGTCGCCCGAGGACGGATCCTCGACCCGCAGCCCGGACGCGTGCAGCACCCAGCTCAGGACGGCGACGCCGCCGCACAGGATCCAGAACAGCCAGAACGGATGCGGCAAGGCGTTCCCCGCACGCTCCACCAGGTCGAGAAGCCGGGAACCACGTCCCTCCTCGCCGGGCTCGGGGCCCTGCACCTCCTGGGTGTGGTGGACGGGTGTGCTCATGGCGGCCTCCTGTGAGGGCGGGGGAGGGAAGAAGAGGGGAGGGAGACAGGCAAAGGCAAGAAGGGCAGGAAGGGCGGAAGGAAACTCAAGGGAACCGGGGAAAGCGGATAAAGGTCAGAAAGCGGGACGGTTGGTCCGGCTTGCGCTGCACAGTAGGGCCCCGCATCCGCCCACGTCAGCGTCCGGAGCCACAGTTGACCTCATGACGTCAAGTGATCGCCCCTGAGCCGGGCGCATGCCTAACGTCACGGACGTGACCTCGTACGACATGCCTCCCGCCACCGCCGCCCGCCCCGACCGGCCGGACGCCCTCCAGGACGGCGCCCTGTGGCGCCACACCCTGCGCGTCCCGATGCGGGACGGAGTCGCGCTCGCCGCCGATCTGTACTCGGCCACACCTGCGCCGGAGGCGACTGCACGTCCGGTGCTCCTCGAGCGCACCCCGTACGGCCGGCGCGCCCAGCGGGGCTCGGACCAGGACCGCGCCGACGCGCCGCTCCCGCGCCCGGAGGACCTCGCCCGCCACTTCACCGACGCCGGCTACCACGTCGTACGGCAGGACTGCCGGGGGCGCGGCGACTCCGGGGGCACGTTCGTGAAGTACCTCAGCGAGGGCCCGGACGGTGCCGACACCATCGCCTGGATCAGGAGCCGGCCCTGGTGCGACGGCCGGGTGGTGATGACCGGGGTCTCCTACTCCGCGCACTGCCAGTCGGCCGCGGCGGCCGAAGGGCCCGAGGGTCTGGCGGCCATGTTCCAGGACGCGGGCGGTTTCTCCTCCGCCTACGACGCGGGGCTGCGGATGGGCGGTGCCTTCGAGCTGAAACAGGTGACCTGGGCGCTGCGCCACGCCTTGCACAGCCCGGAGGCGGCGGCGGATCCGGTGCTGACGGAGGCGCTGCTGCGGGTGGACGTGACGGGCTGGTTCGACGCGATGCCGTGGCGCCCCGGCTGCACACCTCTGCGCCATCTGCCGGCGTACGAGGACTATCTGCTGGAACAGTGGCGGCAGGACGCCTTCGGCGACTACTACCGCACCCCTGCGATCTACGGCCGTGGCTTCTACGACCGCTTCCCGGACGCGCCGAGCCTGCACATGGGCAGCTGGTACGACCCCTACGTCCGCTCCACGATCGAGAACTTCACCGCGTTGCGGGAACGCAAGTCGGCGCCCTCCTACCTGGTCATGGGCCCCTGGACGCACGGTCACCGCTGCGAGACGCACGCGGGGGACGTGGACTTCGGCCCGCGGGCGACGCTCGACGGCAACCTGGCGCCCTCGTACCTGGATTTCCGCCGCCGCTTTTTCGACCGGGCGCTCGGCCGGGCGGTGACGGACGGCGGCGATCTGCCGGCGGTGCAGTACTTCCTCATGGGCGGAGGCGACGGCAGGCGGAACGCGGCGGGCCGGATGCACCACGGCGGCACCTGGCGCGCGGACACCCACTGGCCGCCCGCCTCGGCGGCCCCGGTGGCCCTCTACCTCACCGCCGACGGCGCTCTGTCCACCACCCCGCCCACCGCACCCGCCGCCTCGGTGACCTACGACTTCGACCCCCGCAATCCGGTCCCCACCATGGGCGGCCAGGTCACCTCGGGCGAACCGGTGATGTCGGGCGGCGCCTACGACCAGAACGCCCCGGACGCCCGCGTCCACGGAGCCCGCGCCCCCTACCTCCCGCTGGACTCCCGCCCCGATGTGATCACCCTGACCACACCGCCGCTGGAACGGGACGTGGTCCTTGCCGGTCCGGTCTCGGCGACGCTCCACATCTCCACCTCGGCCCCGGACACCGACTTCACCATCAAACTCATCGACGTCCACCCGCCCAACGCGGACTATCCGCACGGTTTCGCCATGAATCTCACCGACGGCATCGTGCGCTGCCGCTTCCACCGCTCGCGGGAACAACCGGAGTTGCTTCAGCCGGGCGAGGTGTACGCGATAGAGGTGACGGCCCCCGACACGGCCAACCTCTTCGCGGCCGGCCACCGCATCCGCCTGGACGTCTCGTCGAGCAACTTCCCCCGCTTCGACGTCAACAGCAACACGGGCGAACCGGAGGCGACGGTCCGGCGCACGGTCACGGCCACCAACACGGTGTACATGGATGCGGGGCGTCCGTCGCACCTGAGGGTCTGGGTGGACGGAGGGCCGTCGGCACTGCGATGACTGACCGTTCCCCGGCGGCCACCCGCACTCCGGCGGTCGTCCAGCTGGGCGGCAGTCGTTCCACGCGCACCGGTGCGTACTCCGCAGTCCCTCGCGGAATCCACCCCCACCCGGTGCCGTGGAACGACTGCCGCCTCCCCCCTGGATGTGGCCGACGGGAGCTCTCTGCTCCAAGTGTGAAGCTTTGGTGTAGAAGATTTGAGCATAGGCTCCCTATCGGCCGCAATAGTGCGGACGTTCGCATTCCGATTGTGCATGTTGACGAGTTGACGAATGTCGCCGTGCGCTCAGCCGCGTCCGACGTACGGCATCGCCGTCGCCAGTACGGTCGCGAACTGCACGTTCGCCTCCAGCGGCAACTCCGCCATGTGCCGCACCGTGCGGGCCACGTCCGCGACGTCCATGACCGGTTCCGGGGCGACTTCCCCGTTGGCCTGGAGGGCTCCCGTCTGCATACGGGACGTCATGTCGGTGGCGGCGTTGCCGATGTCGATCTGGCCCACCGCGATCCCGTACGGCCGGCCGTCCAGGGAGAGGGACTTCGTCAGGCCCGTCAGGGCGTGCTTGGTCGCCGTGTAGGCCACCGACAGCGGGCGGGGTGAGTGCGCGGAGATCGAGCCGTTGTTGATGATCCGGCCGCCCTGCGGATCCTGCTCCTTCATCTGCCGGTACGCCGCCTGCGCGCACAGGAACGCCCCGTTGAGGTTGGTGTCCACCACATGCCGCCAGGCCTCGTAGGGCAGTTCCTCGACCGGCACCCCGCCGGGGCCGAACGTGCCCGCGTTGTTGAACAGCAGGTCGACCCGGCCGAAGCGTTCGACGGTGGCGGCGAACAGGGCGCTCACGTCCTCGGGGCGTGCGACGTCCGTGCGTACCGTCAGAGAGGCGGTCCCGGGCGCCGACGCCGCCGTCTCCTCCAGGGTCTCCACACGCCGGCCCGCCAGCGCCACCGACCAGCCCGTACGCAGCAGTTCCACGGCGACCGCCCGGCCGATGCCGGAACCCGCCCCGGTCACCACCGCGATCGCATTGTCCTTGGCATTCATGGGGCCGCAGCGTACGGGAGCCACCCGCCGGTCCCCTGCATGAGCAGAGCAGGCCGGTCCCCTGCATGAGCGGAGCTCAGGCCGGCGTGAGCTCCGCCGTGAGGTCCTCGTCCGGGGTCTCGCCCGGGTAGCGGACACCGACCCGGTCGCGGATCGCGTCGAGCGTCCGCATCACGGCCAGCGTGCCGTCGAGCGGCACCAGCGGCGACTCGGTCTCACCCGCGCGCACGGCCCGCATCACCTCCAGCGCCTCGTGGCGCATGCTGTTGCGGGGCCCGTCCGCAGGGTCGGCCGTGAACTCCTCGGCGTCACGGCCGTCCCGGTGCAGGACGAAACGGTCCGGGAAGAAGAACCCGTGCGGGATGCCGATCCGGCCCTGGGAGCCGGTCACCGAGGCGGAGGTCGCCGTACCGCCCACGATGGAGCAGTGCACCGAACCCAGCGCACCGCTGTCGTAGGAGAGCACCGCCGCCGTCTGGAGGTCGACACCCTCCTCGGAGAGCACCGCCCGCGCCGCGACGTCCGCCGGCTCCCCGAGCAGCAGCTGCGCGAACGACACCGGATACACGCCCAGATCGAGCAGCGCGCCGCCGCCCAGCTCCGGGTTGCGCAGCCGGTGCGAGGGCGGGAACGGGCCGGCCAGCCCGAAGTCGGCCTGGACGCTGCGCAGCTCGCCGATCGCCCCGTCGTCGACGAGCGCCTTGAGCCGCCGGACCAGCGGGTTGCAGTACATCCACATCGCCTCCATCAGGAAGCGCCCGTGTTCCCGTGCCAGCGCGACGAGTTCCTCCGCCTCGCGCACGTTCAGCGTGAAGGGCTTCTCGCACAGCACGTTCCGCCCGGCCGCGAGACACAGGCCGGCCGCGGCCCGGTGCGCCGTGTGCGGGGTGGCGACGTAGACGACATCGATGTCCTCATCCTGCGCGAGGGCGTTCCAGTCACCGTATGCGCGGGGTATCCCGAACCGCTCCGCGAACGCCTTCGCCGATTCCCGCGACCGCGACGCCACCGCCACGACCTCCGCGTCCGGCAGGTCGATCAGATCCGCCGTGAACGCCGCCGCGATCCCCCCGGTCGCCAGAATCCCCCACCGCACCGTGTCCGCCGTCATACCGCCCCGCCTCCACCTCGCGACCCCGAGCACTGCGTACGAGCTGAGAGCATAGGTGGCGATCGACTCGGAGAGGGAGGGACTCATGCCCGAAGGTGGGGCGCCCATATCGGAGACCGCGCAGGAGGCATCGAACACCACCGCGCAGGAGGCCGCAGCCGGGACGGAGCGGCCCGACCGCACGTCGCAGCGCCGCACCGGACTCCTGGTCACCTTCCTCCTCGGAAGCCTGACCGCAGTGCCCCCGCTGGCGATGGACATGTACCTCCCGTCCCTGCCGGAGGTCACCCGATCCCTGCACGCGCCGGCCGCGACCGTCCAGCTCACGCTCACCGCCTGCCTGGCCGGCATGGCGCTCGGGCAGCTCGTGGTCGGGCCGATGAGCGACCGGTGGGGCCGCCGCCGCCCGCTGCTCGCCGGGCTCGCCGTCTTCGTCGTCGCCACCGTGCTGTGCGCGCTCGCCCCCACCGTCGAGCTGCTGGTGGCCTTCCGGCTGGCCCAGGGCCTCGCCGGCGCCGCCGCCATCGTCATCGCCCGGGCCGTCGTCCGCGACCTCTACGACGGCATGGCCATGGCCCGCTTCTTCTCCACCCTCATGCTGATCTCCGGGGTCGCCCCGATCGTGGCGCCGCTGATCGGCGGGCAGATCCTGCGCGTCACGGACTGGCGGGGCGTGTTCGCCGTCCTCACCGTCATCGGCGTGCTGATCGGCGCCCTGGTCTGGACGCGGCTGCCCGAGACCCTGGCTCCCGCCGAGCGGCACAGCGGCGGCGTCGGAGAGGCCCTGCGCTCGATGCGCGGTCTGCTCGCCGACCGCGCCTTCACCGGCTACATGCTCACCGGCGGCTTCGCCTTCGCCGCCCTCTTCGCCTACATCTCGGCCTCCCCCTTCGTCATCCAGGAGATCTACGGCGCCTCCCCGCAGACCTTCAGCCTGCTGTTCGGCGTCAACTCCGTCGGGCTGGTCGTCGTCGGCCAGATCAACGGCAAGGTCCTCGTCGGCCGGGTCAGCCTCGACCGGGTCCTGGGCATCGGCCTCGCGATCGTCATCACCGCCGCGACCGCGCTGCTGCTGATGTCCCTCGGGGTCTTCGGCGAGGTCGGTCTGCTGCCCGTCGCCGCCGCGCTGTTCGTGCTCATGTCCGCGATGGGCATCACCCTGCCCAACACCCAGGCACTCGCCCTGATGCGCACCAAGCACGCCGCCGGCTCCGCATCGGCCCTGCTCGGCACCACCTCCTTCCTCATCGGCGCGATCGCCTCCCCGCTCGTCGGCATCGCCGGGGAGGACACCGCCCTCCCGATGGCCGTCGTCCAACTGGCCGCCGCACTGGTGGCACTGGCCTGCTTCATGGGAATGTGCCGACCCTGGAAGACCGAGAGCGGCCGCGCGAGCGTGGAGGGAGCAGTCAGCTGAGCGCACCCAGACTGCGCGACGGCACGCCGGAGCGGGCCGGACTCGACCCCGCGGAGCTGCGTCACCTCGTCCGGGAGGTCCACGTCCTCACCACCGGGCAGCGCCCCTGGGCGCCCGGCGCCGTGCTGGTCGTCGGACGCGGCCCGGTGATCGCCGTCGAGGAGGCGGCGGGCTGGGCCGTGCGCTACGCCGCCTACGACCCCGACGCCGACGCCGGGGTGGAGCTGCCCCCGGAGGACCAGGTCCCGATGACCGTCGACACGCCCTTCGACCTGGCGTCCCTCACGAAACTGTTCACGTCCGTGGCCGCCGTGCAGCAGATCGAGCGCGGCACGCTCGGCATCGACGCGAGGGTCGGGGCGTACCTGCCCGACTTCACGGCCGCCGCCCGACACGGCATCACCGTACGGCAGCTGCTCACCCACACCTCCGGGCTGCGGCCCGAACTCCCGCTGTACGACTGCTCCGACGACGCGGCGCGGCTGGCGGCGCTCCAGGCGGAGGCGCCGGTCGGGGTGCCGGGCACGTACTGCTACTCCGACCTGAACATGCTGCTCCTCCAGCATGTCCTGGAGCGCGTCACCGGGCGCACGCTCGATGTCCTCGTCCACGACGGCATCACCCGGCCGCTGGGCATGACGGCGACGGTCTTCGGGCCGTGCCCGGGCGCCGCGGCGACGGAGGACCAGCGCCGGCCGTGGGCCAAGGCGGACCGGGGGATGCTGCGGGGCGAGGTCCACGACGAGAACGCCTGGGCGCTCGGGGGAGTGGCCGGGCACGCGGGCCTGTTCTCCACCGGCCGGGACCTCGCGGTGTTCTGCCGCACCCTCCTCGCGGGCGGCTCCCACGGCCCCGCCCGCATCCTCGGCCCCGACTTCGTCGAGCTCCTCTTCACTCCGCCGGGCCTCGGCTTCTCGCTCGACCAGCCGTGGTTCATGGGCGACTTGGCGGGCCGCGGCGCGGCGGGCCACACCGGGTTCACGGGCACGTCCCTCGTCCTCGACCCGGCCACGGACACGTTCCTCGTCCTCCTCACCAACGCGGTCCACCCACGCCGCCGCCGCCCCGACAGCGCACCAAGAGCGGCAGCGGCGTCACGGGTGGCCCGGGCGGTGCGGTGACGCTGCCGCGGGCTTTCGCGGGCGTTTGCCGGGTGGGCGGTCCCGCTGACGCGGTGGGGGTGTCCGGGTGAGCGCCGCGGTCCTCCCGGGCACCCCCGGCCCACCTCGTAGAATCGCCGGGTGAACGCCCCCGCACCCCCGGCCGAAAATCTCCGCGCCGCCCTCGCCGGTCTGCTCGACGGGCTGCCGCCCCGGCAGGCCTCGCAGGCGGTCGAGCGGTTGATCGCCAGTTACCGGGGGGCCACCCCGACCGACGCCCCCATCCTCCGGGACCGGGCCGACGTCGCCGCGTACGCCGCGTACCGGATGCCCGCGACCTTCGAGGCCGTGCGCTGCGCGCTGGAGGCGTTCGCGGACGCCGCTCCCGAGTGGGTGCCAGGCGGGCACACCGACCTCGGTGGGGGCACGGGCGCCGCGGCCTGGGCCGTGAGCGCGGTGTGGGGCGGGCAGCGGCCCGTCACCGTGCTCGACTGGGCCGAGCCCGCGCTCGCCCTGGGGCGCGAGATCGCCGCGGCGAACCCGGAGCTGAAGGACGTCCGCTGGCAGCGCTCCCGGATCGGCGCGGCGCTCACCCTGGAGAGCACCGACCTCGTCACCGTCTCCTACGTCCTCAACGAGCTGACCGCCGCCGACCGCATCGCCCTCGTCGACGCCGCCGCGGCCGCCGCCCAGGCCGTCGTGATCGTCGAACCCGGCACCCCCGACGGCTACGCCCGGCTCATCGAGGCCCGCGACCGGCTGATCACCGCCGGCTTCCGGATCGCCGCCCCCTGTCCGCACAGCGCCGCCTGCCCCATCGTCCCCGGCACGGACTGGTGCCACTTCTCCGCCCGGGTCAGCCGCTCCTCCCTGCACCGCCAGGTCAAGGGCGGCTCCCTCGCCTACGAGGACGAGAAGTTCGCCTACGTCGCCGCCGCCCGCTTCCCCGTCGAACCGGCACCCTCCCGGGTCGTCCGCCGCCCCCAGATCCGCAAGGGCCAGGTCCTCCTCGACCTGTGCGAGAGCGAACCGTCCCTGCGCCGCGCCACCGTCACCAAGCGCCACGGCGACCTGTACAAGGCCGCCCGGGACGCCGACTGGGGAGACCCCTGGCCGCCCTCCTGAGCTTCTGTCAGGTACGCATAAGATCAACTCGCGCCGACCGCCCGGGAGGATCCCGCGGGGGTTCGCTCTCCCTCGCGCGGGGGAGGCTCACGACGCCTCGGCGGCCGTGCCCTCCTCCCGTACCGCCTCCTGCTGCTGCCGGCTCTCCTGGAGCTTGCGCAGCAGTTCGCGCTTCTGGGCCCTGGGGTCGAGACCGCCGCCGATCCGGCCGCCCCGGCCGCCGCCGCGCAGCTCCCTGCGGCCGAGGTTCTTGCGCGATCCGCCGACACCCAGCATGTTTCCGGCTCCGCCTCGGGTCATCTCGGGCTCCTTCCGTGGTCACTCCGCACGCTCACCGTGACGAGACGGTTCGTCTCGTACGTATCACTTCACTGTCCGCGAGACGCTCCGTCTTGTCAACCTGATAAATTCGGCCCATGGCCGTCCAGAAATCCACCCAGCCCGCTCCCGGCAAGCCCGCCCCCGACTCCGCCCGGCGCAGCGAGAAGTCCCGCCGCGCCATCTACGACGCCGCCCTCGCGCTCGTCGTCGAGGTCGGCTACCCGAAGACCACCATCGAGGGCATCGCCGCCCGCGCCGGAGTCGGCAAGCAGACGATCTACCGCTGGTGGGCGTCCAAGGCGGACGTCCTGATGGAGGCCTTCCTCGACCTGGCCGAGCAGTCCGCGGAGGAGGCCGGGCCGGCGCCCTACGCCTTCCCGGACACCGGCGATCTCGCCGCCGACATCAAGGCCGTCCTGCGCGCCACCGTCGACGAACTGCGCGACCCGAGGTTCGAGGCGCCCTCCCGCGCGCTGGCCGCCGAAGGCGTCGTCAACGAGCAGCTCGGGCGCGAGCTCGTCGCCAAGCTGATGCAGCCCTCACTCGACCTCTACATCGCCCGGCTGCGCGCCGCCCAGGAGGCCGGCCAGGTACGGCCCGAGATCGACCCGCGCATCGCCCTCGAGTTCTTCATCTCCCCGCTCGCCCAGCGCTGGCTCCAGCACACCGGCCCGATCTCCCACGAGTACACCGACACCCTCGTCGACTACGCCCTTCACGGCCTCGCCCCGCGCTGAGCGGCGCGGGCCAGACGCCCCGGCGCGTCCGTGATCACGCCGCCGCAGCCCAGCGCCAGCACCCGGTCCCGCTGCGCGTCCGTCAGTACGGTGTGCGCCCACACCCGCGCGATCCCCGAGTTCACCGCCCGCACCAGATCCGCGTCGCGCGCCCGGTGGTCCACGTCCAGCAGGTCCACGAACGACCTCCAGCGCTCCGGACGGTCCGTGCGCAGCTGCTGCGCCGAGCGCCACAACTGCGAGAGCAGCCCGAGGCGGTGGACGCGCCGGGCCACCTCCGGGTCGTTGGAGTTCACGAACACCGAGCGCGTCAGGCCGCGGGCCCGGATCAGCTCGGCCAGCCGGTCCAGGCTCCGCGGGTCCTTCGCCTCCAGCATCAGCACGATCCGCCCGCCGAAACGATCCAGCACCTCGGCGACCGTCGGCGGCCGCTCCGACCGCCAGCTCCCCGGGAGCCGGTCCTTCGGGCGCAGCCGGACGCCCTGCCACTCCCGGGCGTCCAGACCGCCCACCGCGCCGCCCAGGTAGGTGGTGCGGTTCAGCGTCTCGTCGTGGAACACCACCGGCGTGCCGTCGCGCAGCAGCCGCGTGTCGAAGTCCAGCACCTGCGCCGTCCCGCGCTCGTAGGCGGCCGTCAGCCCCGCCATGCTGTTCTCGGGGACCTCGCGGGCGCCGCCGCGGTGTGCCACGTACGTGATCCTCGGCAGGGCCGCCACGGTCAGCGGACCCGCGCCCCACTCCAGCGGCGCCGGGGCGCGGCCGCCGGGTCCCGTGAGGGTCAGCGAGACCACGGAAGCCACGGAGACCAGACCCGCCAGCGCGAACCTTGTGACCATGGCGAACACGGTAGGGCGCCATGTCATGTCAAAGCGGGTAATGACACCCGATCATGCCGAGAGCGGGGATCGCCGTTTCTCCTCCCATCGGGCGCCCGGTGTACGTTGCGTCCCCGGTGTCCCGGATGTGGGCACTGGCCCCCCGGTGCGAGGGAAGATGGGACGATGAGGCATGCTGTTCCGCACGACGGCGAGGCGAGGGGATAGATGAGCGCGGAGTTCGGCGGCCGGACCGGCCTGCAGGGCAAACTCACCCAGTGGCTGCGCGCCGGGCGCCGGCCGAAGGAGACCGCCGGGGACGGCGGCCGTGAGGCCCTGCTGCTCGCCGCCGCCGACGCGGGACTGCCCCTCGCGCCCGCGGCCCACCCGGCGGCCGGGTACCGCTGCTCCTGCGACCGGGTCGGCTGTCCCACCCCCGCCCGGCACCCGGTGTCCTTCGCCTGGCAGACGCAGTCGACCACCGACCACGCCCAGATCGAGCGCTGGGCCCGCCACCAGCCGCAGGCCAACTTCATCACCGCGACCGGCATGGTGCACGACGTCCTCGACGTGCCCCTCGACGCCGGTCGCGACGCGTTGGAGCGGCTGCTCGCCGCCGGCGTCGAGGTCGGGCCGGTCGCCGAGAGCGACGACGGCCGCCTGCTGTTCTTCACGCTCACCCGCGGTACGCCCGAGGACGAGGACGAGTGGTGGCCGTGCGAACTGGACTGCCACCCCGAGACGATGGACGAGCACCCCGGGCTGCGCTGGCACTGCCGGGGCTCCTACGTCCTCGTGCCGCCGGCGATGCTGCCCGGTGAGGGCCAGGCCGTGCGGTGGGTGCGGGGGCCCGAGCACGCGCTGCCGGATCCGCTGAGTCTGCTGGAGGTGCTCACGGAGGTGTGTGGGCGCTATGTGGATGAGGGCGGCGACGCCGACCATGCAGCGGGGGCGGGCTGGCCTCTGCGGCACTAGTGCCTGTCGGCGACTGGGCGGGGAGGGCT
>NZ_JAIGQA010000127.1:0-25071 GCF_019733245.1 Streptomyces sp. WAC04114 | reverse complement strand
ATGCCGGGGGACGCTACGGGTGGTTGTGGGGCAGCGGCATGGGGTTTTCTCGGTGCTCGGCGTTCGTGCTGGGGCCGGGTGGGTTCGCGACCCGGCGTCCAGGGGTGCCGCTGCGTCGGTTCTGAGGCGGGGTGAGGCCGCAGCCCGGCGTAGCGGGGTGCCGCTGCGCCCACCCGTGCCGCCCCCAGCGGCACGCATGCCCGCAGCTGGGTGGCGGCGTGGGGCTTCTACTGCGTCACCCTGAAGTGGTTCAGGATCGCCGCCGTCAGTCCCGGGTCGCCCTCCGTCTTCAGTCTGTCGGACACCGACTCCGGCGTCACACGGCCGCAGGCCAGGCGGACGTACGTCTCCCAGTCGAGAGTGAGGGTCGCGGCGGGACCGAGGGCCGGAGCCGTTTCCAGGGTGCCTCGGCCCTGGATGTCGACGCGGACCGTGCGCAGGAACTCCACGGGCCCGTGCACGTCGATGACGACGGCCGAGCTGCGCGGCGCCTGCGCGTCCTCGGCGACCACGCGGGGCAGTTCGCCGAGCAGCACGTCACGGGCGACCAGCGCGCCGGGGGAGTCGAGGTTGCCGGGCCGGCCGAGGGCCGTGCGCAGGTCCTGCTCGTGCACCCACACGTCGAACGCGTGCCGCCGCATCGACTCTTCCAGGGTGAGCTCGCTGCCGAGCGGCCCCCGCACCTTGGTGCCCGGGTCGCGCGACTCGTTCCGCAGCTGCCGGTTGCGGCGGATGATCACGTACTCGAGCTCGGAGGTCATCTCCGGCGCCGTGTGGTGGCGGCGGACGTCGACCTGCATCTCCATGTAGCGCTGGTACTCGTTGGTGACGTGGAAGAGGTCGCGCGGGAGGCTGTGGATGGGCCGTGGGTCGCCGAGCATCTCGCAGTCCAGGCCGATGACATGGGAGACCACGTCCCGCACCGACCACCCCGGGCACGGCGTCCGCCGGTTCCACTCGGCTTCCGGGAGCGGCTGCAGCAGCTCGGATATCGCTTCGATGGAGTGGGTCCAGGCGTCGGCGTAGGGCTGGAGGGTGGAATGCAGACTCACGGAACGGGACCCCTCGGCGGTTCGTTGCACGGGCAGGTGGTGGCGGCGTTGCCAGTGGGAGGTGGCGGCTGTCGGCGGGCGTCTTGCGAGCTAAGTTACGCTGCTGTGAGGCACCCCGGCAGTGCTTTCGTGTGACGATCGTAGGCCCGAGTGGACGGCTCGAATGCCAGGACGGTGGTAGTGTGCGCGCCTCTGTGATCCAGATCGCCGTAAACGAGGACGAATCGGTCGAAGCGCGCCGCCGACGCGTGGCGGCGCTGGTCCGTGAGCAGGCCGGGGCCGACCTGGTCGTCCTGCCGGAGCTGTGGACCACGGGTGCCTTCGCCTACGAGGAGTTCGGGCGTGAGGCCGAGCCGCTCGAAGGGCCGACGTACGAGGCGATGGCGAAGGCCGCGAGCGACGCGGGCGTCTGGCTGCACGCCGGTTCCATCCCGGAGCGGGACCCGGACGGACCGCTCTACAACACCTCCCTCGTCTTCTCCCCCTCCGGCGACCTCACCGCCGCCTACCGCAAGATCCACCGCTTCGGCTTCGACAAGGGCGAGGCCGTGCTGATGGGCGCGGGCGCGGAACTGGTGACGGTGCGTCTGCCCGAGACGACCCTGGGCCTGTCCACCTGCTACGACCTCCGCTTCCCCGAGCTCTACCGCGGCCTCGTCGACGCCGGTGCCGAGACGCTCGTGGTGTCGGCGGGCTGGCCGGAGCGCCGCCGGTCCCACTGGACGCTGCTGGCCCAGGCGCGGGCCGTGGAGAACCAGTCGTTCCTCCTCGCCTGCGCAACGGCCGGGACGCACGCCGGAGTTCCCCAGGCCGGTCACTCGATCGTGGTCGACCCGTGGGGCGAGGTGCTGGCGCAGGCCGGTGCCGGCGAGGAGGTCCTCACGGTGGAGTTCGACCCGGGGAAGGTCGGGGCGACCCGGGAGCAGTTCCCGGCGCTGAAGGACCGGATGCTGGGCCTCCAGCCGCCGCGCAGGCCCTGACCGGCGCTCTCAGTCCTCCCGTTCCTTCTCCGCGAGGTGGATCACACACACGGCCACCGCGATCAGCAGCGCCGGATCCGCGTCCTCGCGGACGACGTCCACACCGTAGGTGTCCCGTACGGTCAGCCACCGCCGCGAGATCACCGCGAGCAGCTCTCCGTCGTACTCGACGGCGAACTCGCGGTCGAGGATCTTGCCGCTGACGTCCAGTTCGTTGCCGTCGGCCAGGGACACCCGGTAGTGATTGCGCAGCAGGGACAAACGCTTGCGGCGGATCGTCGCCAGCGGCTCCCCGCTCCGCTGGAGCACCATGGTGTCGCGCAGGGCGAGCATCTTCTGGTGGATGTCGACGAGGACGCGCCCCTGGGTGTCCTTCAGCTCCCAGGTGTCCCGCAGCCGCAGGGCCTTGCCGTCGACGAGGAACACCTTGCTGCCGCGGTCGTCCTCGATCCAGTAGTCGTCACCGAAGCCGAGGAGCCGGTCGTACACGAGGAATCTCATGAGACCAGGGCTTCCCCACCACCGCTTCCGAAACGCCGCCGATAGGCCGACGGGCTGAGCCCTGTCGCCCGCCGAAGCCGCCCCCGGTCTGCGGCCCTACCGGCGCAGGGCCGGCTGTCAGCCACGGATGGCACCCTGGACGCATGGACCACTCCGCACCCCGACGCGCCCGCGTCCGCGCCCCCGAGCTGACCGGCAAGGGCGGCTGGTTGAACACGGGCGGGCAGCCCTACACCCTCGCCGACCTGCGGGGACGCATCGTCATCCTGGATTTCTGGACGTTCTGCTGCATCAACTGCCTGCACGTCCTCGACGAGCTGCGGGAGCTGGAGGAGAAGCACCGGGACACCGTCGTCGTCATCGGGGTGCACTCGCCGAAGTTCGTGCATGAGGCGGAGCATCAGGCGGTCGTGGATGCCGTGGAGCGGTACGGGGTGGAGCACCCCGTGCTGGACGACCCCGAGCTCGCCACCTGGAAGCAGTACGCCGTGCGGGCCTGGCCGACGCTGGTCGTGATCGACCCCGAGGGGTACGTCGTCGCGCAGCACGCCGGTGAGGGGCATGTGCACGCCATCGAGCGGCTGGTCGGGGAGCTGGAGGCGGAGCACTCGGCGAAGGGGACGCTGCGGCGGGGCGAGGGGCCGTACGTGGCGCCGGAGCCGGAGCCGACGGTGCTGCGGTTCCCGGGCAAGGCCCTGTCGCTGCCGTCCGGGAACTTCCTGGTCAGCGACACCACCCGGCATCAGCTGGTCGAGCTCGCCGAGGACGGCGAGAGCGTGGTGCGCAGGATCGGGTCGGGGGCGCGCGGCTTCGCCGACGGGACCGGTGAGACCGCCGCCTTCAGCGAACCGCAGGGACTCGCCCTGCTGGACGACGGGTCCGTCGTCGTCGCCGACACCGTCAATCACGCCCTGCGGCGGCTGGACCTCGCCACCGGTGAGGTCACCACCCTCGCCGGGACGGGCCGGCAGTGGTGGCAGGGCTCGCCCACCTCGGGCCCGGCCCGCGAGGTCGACCTGTCCTCCCCGTGGGACGTCGCCTGGTGGCAGGGCAGGGTCTGGATCGCCATGGCCGGTGTCCACCAGCTGTGGGCGTACGACCCGCAGGACGGGACGGTCGCGGTCACGGCCGGGACCACCAACGAGGGGCTCGTCGACGGGCCGGCCGGCGAGGCCTGGTTCGCGCAGCCGTCCGGGCTGGCCGCCACGCCCGAGCGGCTCTGGCTCGCCGACTCGGAGACGTCCGCCCTGCGCTGGGTCGAGCCGGACGGTTCCGTGCACACCGCCGTCGGCACCGGCCTGTTCGACTTCGGCCACCGCGACGGCGCCGCCGAACAGGCCCTGCTCCAGCACCCGCTGGGCGTCACGGCCCTGCCGGACGGTTCGGTCGCGGTCAGCGACACCTACAACCACGCCCTGCGGCGCTACGACCCGGCGACCGGAGAGGTGACGACCCTCGCCACGGACCTGCGTGAGGCCGGCGACGCGGTGCTCGCCGGGGACGACATCGTGGTCGTCGAGTCGGCCCGCCACCGTCTGACGCGGCTGCGGCTGCCGGACGAGGCGGTGAAGGTCGCCGAGGTCGCCCACCGCACGCAGCGGGAGGCGACCGAAGTCGCGCCCGGACGGCTCGCGTTGGACGTGATCTTCCAGGCCCCGGCGGGCCAGAAGCTGGACACCAGGTACGGCCCCTCGACCCGTCTGCTCGTCTCGTCCACCCCGCCGGAGCTGCTGCGCGACGGCGAGGGCGCCGGGACGGACCTGTCCCGCGCCCTCGAACTCGACCCTGCCGTACCGGAGGGTGTGCTGCATGTGTCCGCGATGGCCGCCTCCTGCGACGACGACCCGGACAACGCGTACCCGGCCTGCCATGTCCATCAGCAGGACTGGGGCGTGCCCGTCCGTCTCACCGAAGCGGGGACGGACCGGCTTGCGCTGGTGCTGGCCGGGATGGACGCCTGAGAACCTCGGGCGTCACACCCCGTATCCGTCGCTGTAGCCGTCACGGCGGTGGTGGACCGCCGGGTCCTCGACGACACCGGGCGTCGTCGGGGGCACCACCACGCGCCGGCGCCTGGCGATGCTGCTGAACGTGGTGACGCCGATCAGTCCGACGATCATCAGGATGATGCCGACGAGGTCGAGGTTGACCCCCTGCATGTCCCAGTCGGTCGCGAACGTGAGGATGGCTCCCACGGCGATGAGGATGATGCATCCGCCGAGGCCCATGTGTGTCGCCTCCCTGTACGGTCCGGTCGTTCCGGTCCCGGAACACCGGGTACCCCCGAGGCGAACACCCATGCGGTGACGGATCGTTCTACCTCTCCAGGAACGCGGTCAGCGCGTTGGCGAGGAGGAACGGGTCGTCGGCGCCGCACAGTTCGCGCGCGCTGTGCATGGACAGGATGGCCACGCCGATGTCGACGGTCTTGATGCCGTGCCGTGCGGCGGTGATCGGGCCGATCGTGGTGCCGCAGGGCATGGAGTTGTTGGAGACGAACGACTGGAAGGGCACGTCGGCCGCCTCGCAGGCCGCGGTGAACTCCGCCCGGCCCGAACCGTCCGTGGCGTAGCGGTTGTTGACGTTGACCTTGAGGATCGGGCCGCCGTTGACGCGCGGGTGGTGCGTCGGGTCGTGCCGCTCGGCGTAGTTGGGGTGGACCGCGTGGCCCGTGTCGGAGGACAGACAGACGGTGCCGGCGAAGGCGCGGGCACGGTCCTCGTAGGAGCCGCCGCGGGCGTAGACCGAGCGTTCCAGCACGGTGCCGAGGAGCGGTCCGTCCGCGCCGGTGTCCGACTGGGAGCCGTTCTCCTCGTGGTCGAAGGCGGCCAGGACGGGGATGGAGGCCGGCTGCGACGAGGAGGAGGCGACGGCCGCGAGGGCGGCGGTGCCGGCGTGCACCGACAGCAGGTTGTCCATCCGCGGGCCGGCCAGCAGCTCGCGGTCGCGACCCAGGTAGGCGGGCGGTTCCACCGAGTGCGTCATCAGGTCCCAGCCGGTGACCTCGCCCGCGGGGATGCCGGCCGTCTCCTCCAGGAAGGCGATCAGGTCGCCGTCGCGGACGTCGCGGCCGAGGCCCCAGATCGGCTGCATGTGCCGCTGCTTGTCGAGCTTGAGGCCGTCGGCGGTCACCGAGCGGTCGAGGTGGATGGCGAGCTGCGGGACGCGCAGCAGCGGCCGGTCGACGTCGACCAGGCGCGTCGAGCCGTCGCGCAGGGTCAGCCGGCCCGCGAGGCCGAGATCGCGGTCCAGCCAGGAGTTGAGCAGCGGTCCGCCGTAGATCTCCACGGCCACCTGGCGCCAGCCGTGCGCCCCGGTGTCGGGGAGCGGCTTGACGCGCAGGTTGGGGGAGTCGGTGTGGGCGCCGACGATCCGGAACGGCGTGTGGGGCGCGGTGCCCTCCGGCACGTACCAGGCGACGATCGCGCCGCCGCGCAGCACGTACTTGCCGCCGCTCGTCCCGTCCCAGGCGTCCGTCTCGGCGACCTGCCTGAAGCCGGCCTTCTCCAGCCGCTCGGCTGCGTTCGCCACGGCGTGGTACGGCGACGGGCTCGCCGCCAGGAAGGTCATGAGGTCGTCGGTGTGGCCGTGGTCGAAGCGGGCTGGTTCGGTCATTCAAATGCCTCCGAGGAGATCCCCGCCTTCGGGCGGGGGCGGAATCGGGCTCCTGCGGAGCAGGGCAGGGAGCTGTGATGCGTCGCCGGGGCGGATCACGGTGCTCCAAACCGCAGGTGGGCTTACTTGTAGCCATGCTAGTTTGTGAGCGTGTCCACAGCGTGTGTGAAGCGGGCGTTCAAGTACCGCTTCTATCCGACCGAAGCGCAGACAGCCGAGCTGTTGCGCACGTTCGGCTGTGTGCGCAAGGTCTACAACATGGCGCTCGCGGCCCGCACCGAGGCGTGGGCGCGGCAGGAGCGGGTCAACTACAACCAGACCTCGGCCATGCTGACAGCGTGGAAGAAGACCGAGGAACTGGCCTTCCTGAGCCACGTCTCGTCGGTGCCGTTGCAGCAGTGCCTGCGGCACCTTCAGGCGGCGTTCACGAACTTCTTCGCCAAGCGAGCGAAGTATCCGCGCTTCAAGTCGCGGAAGAAGTCCCGCAGGTCCGCCGAGTACACCACGTCCGGATTCCGCTTCCGAGACGGGAAGCTGACCCTGGCGAAGATGACGGAGCCGCTGGACATCGTCTGGTCTCGGCCGCTGCCTGTGGACGCGAAGCCATCCACCGTGACCGTCTCCCAGGATGCGGCCGGACGCTGGTTTGTCTCGCTGCTGGTGGAGGATCCGTCCGTTGTGCCGCTCTCCGCAACGAGTCAAGCCGTCGGTGTGGATGTCGGCCTGGACCATCTGCTGACCCTGTCCACCGGCGAGAAGATCACAAACCCCCGGTACGAGCGCCGTGACCGCGTCCGCCTGGCCAGGGCTCAGCGGGAACTGTCGCGGAGGGCCAACGGGTCGAACAACCAGGCCAAGGCCCGGAGGAAAGTCGCGAAGGTCCACGCACGGATCGCCGCCCGGCGCCGTGACCACCTGCACAAGTTGACCACCCGACTCGTTCGTGAGAACCAAACGATCGTGATCGAGGACCTGACCGTGCGTACCATGGTCAAGAACCGGAATCTGGCCCGCGCCATCTCGGATGCCGCCTGGGCAGAATTCCGGAGTCTTCTGGAGTACAAGGCCGTCTGGTACGGGCGGGAAGTGATCGCGATGGACCGCTTCTTCCCCTCCTCCAGGCTGTGCTCCGCCTGCGGCACGCTCGCCCGGAGCATGCCGCTGCACGTGCGCACCTGGACGTGCGACAGCTGTGGCACGACCCATGACCGGGACGTGAACGCGGCGAAGAACCTTCTGGCCGCCGGGCTGGCGGTAACAGTCTGTGGAGCCGGTGTAAGACCTCAACGGAGTACTCCGGGCGGGCGGTCGGCGATGAAGCAGAAACCCTCACAGCGCGAGCCGTGAGAACTCTCCAAGAGAGGGCAAAGTCAAGGGTTCACCTTAACGACACACCACACCAACACACCCACCCCCTGACGGACGACGAGGCCCGCTCCCGGTCTGGCGGAAGCGGGCCTCGGGTGAGGACGTGAGGGATCTAGAACGCGGCCTCGTCCAGCTCCATCAGGTCCAGCTCGACGCCCTCGGCGACCTTGCGGGCCAGGGTGACGCCCGGCAGGACGTTGGCGGCGAAGAACTTCGCGGCGGCGATCTTGCCGGTGTAGAAGGCCTTGTCCCTGGCGGACGCGGTCTCGAGCTTCTCCGCGGCGATGGCGGCGCCCTTGAGCAGCAGGTAGCCGACGACGACGTCACCGGAGGCCATCAGCAGGCGGGTGGTGTTGAGGCCGACCTTGTAGATGTTCTTGACGTCCTGCTCGGTGGCGGCGAGGTCGGTGAGCATCAGGCCGACGATGGCCTCCAGCTCGACGGCGGCCTTGGCGAGGTGCTCGCGGGCCGCGCCGAGCTCCTCGCCGCCCTCGCCGAGCGCCAGGAACTTCTTGATGTCCTCGGCGAGGGAGTTCAGCGCGGCGCCCTGGTTGCGGACGATCTTCCGGAAGAAGAAGTCCTGGCCCTGGATCGCCGTGGTGCCCTCGTAGAGGGTGTCGATCTTGGAGTCCCGGATGTACTGCTCGATCGGGTACTCCTGCAGGAAGCCGGAGCCGCCGAAGGTCTGGAGCGACTGGGCGAGCTGCTCGTAACCCTTCTCGGAGCCGTAGCCCTTGACGATGGGCAGGAGCAGGTCGTTCATGGCCTCCAGGGCGGTGGTGTCCTCGCCGGCCGCCTCCTTGACCTGGATCTCGTCCTGGATCGACGCCGTGTGCAGGACGAGGGCGCGCATGCCCTCCGCGTACGCCTTCTGCGTCATGAGCGAGCGGCGCACGTCGGGGTGGTGGGTGATGGTGACCTTGGGCGCGGTCTTGTCCATGAAGTTCGCCAGGTCGGGGCCCTGGACGCGCTCCTTGGCGTACTCCAGCGCGTTCAGGTAGCCCGTGGAGAGCGTGGAGATCGCCTTCGTGCCGACCATCATGCGGGCGAACTCGATGATGCGGAACATCTGGCGGATGCCGTCGTGCTTGTCGCCGATCAGCCAGCCCTTGGCGGGGTGCCGGTCGCCGAAGGTCATCTCGCAGGTGTTGGAGGCCTTGAGGCCCATCTTGTGCTCGACGTTGGTGGCGTAGACGCCGTTGCGCTCGCCCAGCTCGCCGGTCTCGAAGTCGAAGAGGTACTTCGGGACGAGGAAGAGGGACAGGCCCTTGGTGCCGGGGCCGGCGCCCTCGGGGCGGGCCAGCACGTAGTGGAGGATGTTCTCCGACATGTCGTGCTCACCGGAGGTGATGAAGCGCTTCACGCCCTCGATGTGCCAGGAGCCGTCCTCCTGCTGCACGGCCTTGGTGCGGCCGGCGCCCACGTCGGAGCCCGCGTCGGGCTCGGTGAGCACCATCGTGGAGCCCCACTGCTTCTCCGTGGCGACCTTGGCTATGTGCTTCTGGACCTCGTTGCCCTCTTCGAAGAGGATGCCGGCGAACGCCGGGCCCGAGGAGTACATCCACACGGCCGGGTTGGCGCCCAGGATCAGCTCGGCGTAGGCCCAGATCAGGGAGCGGGGCGTGGTGGTGCCGCCGATCTCCTCGGGCAGGCCCAGGCGCCAGTACTCGGAGTCCATGAAGGCCTGGTAGCTCTTCTTGAAGGACGCGGGGACCGGCGCGGTGTTGGTCTCCGGGTCGAAGACCGGCGGGTTGCGGTCGGCGTCGATGAAGGACTCCGCGAGCTCGTTCTCCGAGAGGCGGGTCAGCTCCTCCAGGATGCTCTTCGCGGTCTCGACGTCCATCTCCCCGAACGGACCGGTGCCGTACACCTTGTCGCGCCCGAGTACCTCGAAGAGGTTGAACTCGATGTCGCGGAGATTCGACTTGTAGTGCCCCATGACGACAGGCTCCCGGCTCCGTAGAGAGATCGGCGAGGCACTGGATCCTCGCGCTAGTTCACGTACCAACAAGTAGCTACGATGATGCTACCCGTCGGTAATAAGACGCAACCCCGATCCCGTCATCTGTGACAGGTCACACCGGAACGGTCAGTGCCGCGGTGTAACCGTCCCCCGTGCTCCCCTTCATCGCCGCCAGCTGCCGGTCGTGGCCGTCACGGAAGATCCCGTCGTCATCGAGGGAGAAGCCGCTCAGGTTCCGCGCGCTCGCGCCGTAGCCGTCCGTGGCGTAGACGGTGTCGCAGACGTCCTTGGGGAAGGCGAGCTGCGAGGTGTTCGTGATCGACGTGGCCGCGGTGGCGTCGGCCAGGCTGGCGTAGACCTCGAAGTGGACGTGCGGCCAGCGGCCCGGGTAGCAGCCGGGGAAGACGCTCCGGAAGGTGACCCGGCCGTCGTCGTCCGTCTCCTGCACGCCGCGCAAGTAGTTCTCGTCGGTGACGCCCTCTGAGTAGAGGGAGCAGGCGCCCTCCCGGTCGCAGTGCCAGAGGTAGACGGCGGCACCCCGCTTCGGTGTCCCGCAGCCGGAGGCCGCGTCCACCACCGTGAGCGTGATCGTCAGGGGGACGCCCTCGGCCGTGCCGCCCGCGGAGGCGCCGAAGCTGCGGGTGATGTCGCCGCGCACGACCCCGCTCTCCTTCAGCACGTTCACGCCGTTCGAGCCGTCGCCGGGGTAGGGGCCGGCCGTCTCCTCGGGGATCTCCGCGCACCCCGCGGACGAGGAGGAGGGGGTCGCCGAGGTCTTCCCCTCCGCTGTGCAGCCCACCAGCGGGATCAGGCTCGCGCCCGCCATCAGCCGGATCATCCGCCGGCGGGCGAGGACGGGCAGGTCGTGCGAGAGGCCTCCGCCGTCCTCGGGCGTGCCCTCGATGTGGCGTCCGTTCATGGCTCGACGCTACGAGCCGCCGCCCCGGCGATCCACCGGGCGGACGCTGTCGAATCGCTGTCGGTTTGCCGGGACCGGCGTACCGGCCCTCCGGCCCGTCCGCGCTCGGTACGCTTGCGCTCATGTACGGCTACGACCAGACAGCGGGCCCGCAAGGGCAGTACGCCCCTCCGCAGCAGCCGATGTCCGGCGGGTACGGGCAGCAGCCGCCGCTGTACCCCGAGCCGTCGCCGCCCTCCCTCACCGACGCGGTGCGCGCCTTCACCACCGGGCAGATGGCCGCCGAGGACTTCCAGCAGGTCTTCGCGACGTCGAAGGTCTACTGCCCGCGCGGCGACAACCCCGGTTTCCTGGCCCTGCACAACACCCAGCAGCCGGTGATCCCGATGTTCAGCACGCTCAAGGAGCTGCGCCGGTACGCGGGCAAGGAGTCCAAGTACTTCGTGATCACCGGCGCCGAGGTGCTGGACCTGCTGCCGACCGGCTACGGCTTCGTCCTCGACATGGAGGGCGAGCACCGCATGGTGTTCGACGCCAAGGCCGTGGAGCAGATGGTCGAATTCGCGATGCGCCGGATGTATGGCGGCTGAGACCAGCCCGTAGTCAGTGCGTAGGGCGGCTGGGACCAGCCCGTAGTCAGTGCGTAGGGCGGCTGGGACCAGCCCGTAGTCAGTGCGTAGGGCGGCTGGGACCAGCCCGTAGTCACTTCGGCAGGCGCAGTGCCAGGCCGTCCAGGACTACCTCCAGTCCGTAGGTGAACTTGTCGTCGCGCAGCTTCGCGGGGTCGGAGGCCTGCGCGGAGGTCTCGGGTCCGGCGGCCGCCAGGTGGTCGTAGCCGGCCGAGGCCTGCTGGGCCGCGGGCAGCAGCCGGGTGACGAACTCCGCCTCGCTCTCGCCGGAGCGGGCGACCGTGGTGAGCCACGCGGCCTCGGTCGTGCTCATGCCGATGACGTACGAGAAGACGGCGTCGATCGCCCGGCTCGGCTCCGGGAATCCCGCGGTGGTGAACAGGGCCGCCAGCCGCTCCGAGAAGGTCATGTAGTTCGGCCCGAGGTAGGCGAGTCCGGCCTGCCCGAGAACGAGGGTCAGCCAGGGGTGCCGCAGCGCCGTCGTGCGGAAGGACCCGGCCGCCTCGGCGACCGCCGCGCGCCAGTCGGGGCCGCCGGCCTCCGGGACGTGGATCTCGGCGGCGACCTCGTCCACCGCGAGCTCCATCAGCTCGTCCTTCGTGGCGACGTGCCGGTAGAGCGAGGTCGCGCCGGCGTTCAGCCGGGCCCCGAGCTTGCGCATGCTGAGCGCCTCGATCCCCTCGGCGTCGAGCATGGCGATCGCCTCGCGCACGATCGCGTCCCGGCTGAGCGCCGGCTGGTCGCTACGGCGCTGCTCGCGGGTCCATACGGACGGGATGGGGTTCTTGTCCTTCGTCCTGCTCATCGGGGTCCTCCTGGTGAACCTCTGCGTGCGAACAGCGTGCGCAACCAGCGTACAGAACTTAAGGGTTGCGCACGCTGTTCCGTCATGCGTACAGTGTGCGCATCGAAGGAACGGTGTTCGCGGGAGGGGAACGGAAATGGAAACACGCAATCCACGCCGCTGGTGGATCCTGATCGTGCTGTGCCTGAGCACGCTCGTCCTGGTCGTCGACAACATGGCGCTGACGGTGGCGGTGCCGGCGCTGACCGAGGACCTCGGCGCGAGCGCCCAGGACATGCAGTGGATCCTCGACTCCTACACCCTGGTCTTCGCCGGGCTGCTGCTCACCTCGGGGAGCCTGGGGGACCGGTTCGGGCGCCGCAAGGTGATGCTGATCGGCCTGCTGCTCTTCGGGGCGGCCTCGCTGGGGGCGGTGCTCTGCTCCACGCCGGGTGAGCTGATCGCGGTGCGGATCGCGATGGGTGTCGGCGGGGCGCTGATCATGCCCTCGACCCTGTCGATCCTGATCACCGTCTTCGACGAGGACGAGCGGCCCAAGGCCATGGCCGCGTGGGGCTCGGTGTCGATGCTGGGGCTGGTCGGCAGCCCGGTGCTCGGCGGCGTGCTCATCGACCACTTCGCCTGGCAGGCCATCTTCCTGATCAACGTCCCGATCGTCGGCCTCGCGCTGCTCGCCGGTGTGCTGCTGATGCCGGAGTCGAAGGCGCCCTGGCAGAAGCCGGACCCGCTGGGCGCGGTGCTGTCGGCGGTGGGCATGACGGCCCTGGTCTGGTGGATCATCGAGATTCCACAGCACGGCGCGTTCGAGGGCCGCTCCCTGATCGTCCTGGCCGTCGCGGTGCTCGCCCTGGCCGGCTTCGTGACCTGGCAGAACGTGACCCCCGCGCCGATGGTCCCGCTGGCCCTCTTCAAGCACCGCAACTTCAGCGGGGGTTCGCTCTCCCTGGCGCTCGTCCAGATCGGCAACGCCGGCCTGCTGCTGGTGCTGACCCAGTACCTCCAGTTCGTGCTCGGCTGGTCCGCCGTCAAGGCCGGTCTGGCCTTCCTGCCGCTGGCCGTCGCCGCACTGGCCGGCAACACGGCCGGGGCGCAGCTCGCCATGAAGTTCGGCAGCCGGTTCGTCATCCTCGGCGGGATGCTGCTGATGGTCGCGTCCTTCGGGCTGCTGACCACGCTCACCGCGGACAGCGGGTTCACGGTCCCGGCGGTGGCGCTGGGGATCCTGGGGCTGGGGGCCGGTCTGGCCATGCCGGCCGCGGTGGCCGCGCTGATGGGCACCATCCCGGAGGACAAGGCGGGCGTCGGCTCGGCCCTCAACGACACGATCCAGCAGTCCGGCACCGCCCTCGGCATCGCGATCCTCGGCTCCCTGCTCTCCAGCGGCTACGCGGACGAGATGCCGGCCGGCGCCCCCGAGCAGGCCCGCGAGTCCATCGGCGGGGCGCTGGCCGTCGCCGGCGGTGACGCGGGGCTGGTGCGGGCGGCCCGGGAGGCCTTCGCCGTCTCGATGTCGACGACCTTCACGATCAGCGCGGTCGGGGTCCTGGCCGCGGCGGTCGTGGCCACGCTGGTGATGCGGGACCGCAAGCCCGGGCCCGCCGCGGCCCGGAGCGAGGAGCGCGAGCTGGTCGCCTGACCCTCCCGGAACACCCGAAGGCCGTCACCCCGCAGCGGGGGGACGGCCTTCCGCCACGCCGGGCTCCCGTGGTTCGCTGCGCCGTCCCCCGGGTCGGGAATGCCCTCCCGGTTTTCTCTGTTTGGGGTGGCAGAAAGTTCAACGCTCAACTAAACTGGGCGTACACGAGGAGGAACCGACATGCCTGCAGTGACCGTCGAGAACCCGTTGACGCTGCCCCGAGTGACCGCGCCTGCCGACGCCGTGGCACGTCCCGTGCTCGCCGTCACGACCGCTCCGAGCGGTTTCGAGGGTGAGGGCTTCCCGGTGCGCCGGGCGTTCGCGGGGATCAACTACCGCCATCTCGACCCGTTCATCATGATGGACCAGATGGGCGAGGTGGAGTACGCGCCGGGCGAGCCCAAGGGCACGCCGTGGCACCCGCACCGCGGCTTCGAGACCGTCACCTACATCATCGACGGGATCTTCGACCACCAGGACTCCAACGGCGGTGGCGGCACCATCACCAACGGGGACACCCAGTGGATGACCGCGGGCTCGGGTCTGCTGCACATCGAGGCCCCACCCGAGCACCTCGTCGTCTCCGGCGGGCTCTTCCACGGCCTCCAGCTGTGGGTGAACCTCCCGGCCAAGGACAAGATGATGGCCCCGCGCTACCAGGACATCCGCGGCGGCTCGGTCCAGCTGCTCAGCACCCCCGACGGCGGCGCGCTGCTGCGGGTCATCGCCGGTGAGCTGGACGGGCACGCGGGCCCCGGCATCACCCACACCCCGATCACGATGGTCCACGCGACCGTCGCCCCGGGGGCGGAGCTCACGCTGCCGTGGCGCGAGGACTTCAACGGGCTGGCGTACGTCCTGGCCGGCCGCGGCAGCGTCGGACCCGAGCGCCGCCCGGTCCACATGGGCCAGACGGCCGTCTTCGGCGCGGGTTCCTCGCTGACCGTCCGCGCGGACGGGAAGCAGGACTCCCACACGCCGGACCTGGAGGTCGTCCTGCTCGGCGGACAGCCGATCCGTGAGCCCATGGCCCACTACGGCCCGTTCGTCATGAACACCAAGGACGAACTCATGCAGGCCTTCGAGGACTTCCAGAAGGGCCGCCTGGGCACGGTTCCGGCGGTGCACGGAATGACCGCGAGCGGCCCGCAGGACTGACGCCGCACCGGGGCGCCGGCCCTGCGGGGACCGGCTCCGCACCGGGCGGCTGACGCCCCGTCACCCTGGCGGGCCTCCCTGACGGGACGGCCCGCCCGGGGCGTGGTCGGGTGGGGATGTGCAGGCCCCCACCTCGCTCCTCCCCGTCCCCGTCCGGCGTTTCGCCGCCTGGTGCGCCGTGCTGCTGCTCGCCGCCGGGGTCGTCTACGTCGGGATCCGGCTGGTCGTGGAGTTCCGGACCGCCGTCGTGCCCGTGCTGCTCGCGCTACTCGGGACGGCGCTGCTCGGGCCGCTGCACCGGCGGCTCGTGAAGGCCGGGGTGCACCGGTCGGTCGCGGCCGGGCTCACCTGTGTCGCGGTGGTCGCCGTGGTCGGCGGGGCCGTGTACATCGTGGTCGCCGCGCTCATCGACACCGGCGACGAGATCGTCGCCTCCCTCAAGCAGGCCGCCCGCGGGGTCTCCGAGCACTTCGGCGCGGCCGGCACCTCGCTGGACGATCTCGCCTCCAACGCCCGTGAACTGCTGGGCAAGTTCGGCGGTACGGCCGCCTCCGGCGTGCTCAGCGGGGTCAGCGTGGTCGGCGAGTCCATCGCCATGGCCGTCCTCGCGCTGCTGCTCGTCTTCTTCTTCCTGCGCGACTCCGACAAGGCCGCCGGGACGCTGCGCTCGCTGTCGCCCCGGGGTGCGGCGGACATCCTGGAGGCCATGGCGCGGCGGGCGCTGAGGGCCGTAGAGGGGTTCATGCGGGGCACCACCTTCATCGCCCTCATCGACGCGCTGCTCATCACCGTGGGCCTGCTCGTCCTCGACGTGCCCGGCGCGGCCGGACTGGGCGCGCTGGTCTTCGTCGGGGCGTACATCCCCTACCTCGGCGCCTTCATCTCGGGCGCCCTGGCCGTCCTGGTCGCCCTCGCCGACCGGGGGTTCGTCATCGCCCTGTGGGCGCTCGGCGTGGTCCTGGCGGTGCAGGTGCTGGAGGGGCACGTCCTCCAGCCGATGATCCAGAGCCGGACCGTGCAGATGCACCCGGCGGTGGTGATGGTGACGATCACGGCCGGGGCCTCCGTCGCCGGAGTGCTCGGCATGCTCCTCGCGGTCCCCCTCACGGCGGCGGCCTTCGGCATCGTCCAGGAACTGCGCACGCGCTACGGCGACCAGGAGCCGTCGCCGGCACAGGAACCGTGACCGGGCAGGGCAACCAGGAGCCACCGTCCTCCCGTGCGTCGTGACCGGGCAGGGCGATCAGGAGCCCCCGCCCTTCCGTGCGTCGAGACCGCTAGGGCGACCAGGAGCCGTCGCCCGAGCCGTTCACGGATTCGTAGAGCTCGAACCAGATGCTCTTGCCCTCGCCGCGTGGGTCGACGCCCCAGGCGTGCGCGAGCAGTTCGATCAGCACCAGGCCGCGGCCGGAGGACGCCAGCTCCCCGGGTCGGCGCCGGTGCGGCAGGTCGTCGCCGGCGTCCGTGACCTCGATCCGCAGCCGCCGCCCGCCCACCTCGCCCGTGATCTCGGCGACCAGCAGCGCGTCGTGGTCGGTGTGCACGAGCACGTTCGTCAGCAGCTCGGACAGCAGCAGCACCGCCGAGTCGACCTGGTCGGGCGAGGCCCAGTCGTGCAGCAGCTCGCGCAGCTGCTGCCGGGCGACCGCGACCCGCTCGGGCTCGGCCTGCGCGACGGTCAGCACCGAGCGCCGCACCGCGGGCCGTACGGTCATCGCGTCACCGCAGCCGCAGCCCCCGCCCTCCCGGCTCAGCAGCAGCATCGCTATGTCGTCCTCGCGGCGGTCCGCCAGCGGGCCGGTGGTGTGGTGCGAGGACGGCCCGTGCACGGCCTGCACCAGGGTGTCGGCGAGTTCCTCCAGATCGCCCTTGTGGTCCTCCAGGATCCCGCGCAGCCGCCGCCAGCCGGAATCCAGGTCGTGGCCGCCGGTCTCCAGCAGGCCGTCCGTGCAGATCAGCATCGTCTCGCCGGGCTCCAGCGTGAGCCGGGTCGTGGGGTAATCGGCGTCCGGGTCGATGCCCAGCGGCAGACCGCCCGACGTCGGCCGGGTCAGCACCGTGCCGTCGGCCAACCGGATCGCCGGGTCCGGATGCCCGGCACGGGCGATGTCCAGCACCCCCGTCGCCGGGTCGACCTCGACGTAGACGCAGGTCGCGAAGCGCTCGTCGGTCGGGTCCTCGTCGCCTATGCCGTGCAGGAAGCGGGAGGCGCGTGATAGCACCGCGTCCGGCCTGTGGCCCTCCGAGGCGTAGGCCCGCAGGGCGATCCGCAGCTGGCCCATCAGCCCCGCCGCCCGTACGTCATGGCCCTGGACGTCACCGATGACCAGCGCGAACCGCCCGCTGGGCAGGGGGATCACGTCGTACCAGTCGCCGCCTACCTGGAGCCCGCCGCCCGTCGGGACGTACCGCGCGGCGACGCTCATGCCCGGGATGCGCTGGGGTCCGAGCCTCGGCAGCATCGTGCGCTGGAGCCCGTCGGTCAGGGCCCGCTCGCTCTCGGCCACGCCTGCCCGGGTCAGGGCCTGCGCCAGCATCCGCGCCACCGTCGCCAGCACGGACCGCTCGTCCGGGGTGAAGGCGACCGGGTAGGTGAACGCCGCCATCCACGCGCCCATCGTCCGCCCGGCCACCGTCAGCGGCAGGAACGCCCAGGAGCGGCGGCCGAAGCGCTCCGCGAGCGGCCAGGTCAGCGGGTAGCGGGCCTTGTAGTGCTCGGCGGAGGAGAGGTAGACGGCCCGGCCCGTCCGCACCACCTCGGCGGCCGGGTAGTCCGTGTCCAGCGGCATGTCCGAGAAGGGGCTCTCGGTGCCCCGCTGCTGCCCGTGGTGGCCGATGATCGTCAAACGGTCGCCCGAGACCCCGAACACCGCCAGCCCGTCCGGCGAGAAGCCGGGCATCGACAGATTCGCCGTGACCCGCAGGACCTCCTGGGTGGAGCGCGCCTCCGCCAGGGCCCGGCCCGCGTCCAGCAGGAACGCCTCCCGCGAGCGCCGCCAGTCTCCGGTGACCGCGCTGCGCCCGGCCGGGGTCCCCGGCGTCGGCTCGGTGACCTCCTGGAGCGTGCCGATCAACCGGTACGCCTTGCGGACCCGGTCGAAGGACGGCTTGGACCGGCTGCGGACGACCCGGACGACCCGGCCCAGCTCGTCCATGATCCGGATCCGGACCTCGGCGAGGGTGCCCTCGGCCACGGCCAGCTGGATCACGCCGGTGATCTCGTTCCAGTCGACCGGGTGCAGCCGGGCCCGGGCCTGGGCCTCCGTGAGGCTGACCTGCTCGGCGGGCAGCCCGAGCAACCGGGCAGCCTCGGCATCGACCGTGACCAGCCCGGTGGCGGTGTCCCAGTGCCACAGGCCGGTCGCGAGGGCGGCGAGAGCCTCCCCCACGGCGGGCAGAGGCTCGCCAGTGCGCATTGCCCTACTTTAAGAAGAGGCCGTCGAACACTGCCACCGATAGCGGACGTGTGCCCGAACAACGGTGAGCGCGTGCCCTGTGCACGACCACGGCGTGCTCGATCCAGAACTGTGGAGAGCCGATCTTCGCCTGCCCGGTACGCTGGGGAGGCGTTTCACGTGAAACACAGACCCCGATCAGCGAAGACTGGATGAACGACGATGCATCGGTACAGGTCCCACACCTGCGGCGAGCTCCGCTCCTCTGACGTCGGCAGCGACGTCCGGCTGAGTGGCTGGCTGCACAATCGGCGCGACCTGGGCGGCATCCTCTTCATCGATCTGCGCGATCACTACGGCATCACGCAGCTCGTGGCCCGTCCCGGCACCCCCGCCTACGAGGCCCTCGACAAGCTCTCCAAGGAGTCGACCGTCCGGGTCGACGGCAAGGTCGTCTCCCGGGGCACGGAGAACATCAACCCCGAGCTGCCGACCGGTGAGATCGAGGTCGAGGTCGGCGAGGTCGAGCTGCTCGGCGCGGCCGCCCCGCTGCCGTTCACGATCAACACCGAGGACGGGGTCAACGAGGAGCGGCGCCTGGAGTACCGCTTCCTGGACCTGCGCCGCGAGCGCATGCACAAGAACATCATGCTGCGGTCGTCGGTGATCGCCTCGATCCGCTCGAAGATGGTCGCTCTCGGCTTCAACGAGATGGCGACGCCGATCCTGTCCGCGACGTCCCCCGAGGGCGCCCGCGACTTCGTCGTCCCCTCCCGTCTGCACCCGGGCAAGTTCTACGCCCTGCCGCAGGCCCCGCAGCAGTTCAAGCAGCTGCTGATGATCTCCGGCTTCGACCGCTACTTCCAGATCGCGCCCTGTTTCCGCGACGAGGACGCCCGCGCCGACCGCTCGCCGGGCGAGTTCTACCAGCTCGACATCGAGATGAGCTTCGTCGAGCAGGAGGACGTCTTCCAGCCCGTCGAGAAGCTGATGACCGAACTCTTCGAGGAGTTCGGCGGCGGCCGCCACGTCACCTCGCCGTTCCCGCGGATCCCGTTCCGCGAGGCGATGCTGAAGTACGGCTCCGACAAGCCCGACCTGCGCGCCCAGCTCGAACTCGTCGACATCACCGACATCTTCGAGGGCTCGGAGTTCAAGGCGTTCGCCGGCAAGCACGTCCGCGCCCTGCCGGTGCCGGACGTCTCCGGCCAGCCCCGCAAGTTCTTCGACCAGCTCGGCGACTACGCCGTCTCGCAGGGCGCCAAGGGCCTGGCCTGGGTCCGCGTCGCCGAGGACGGCTCGCTGTCCGGCCCGATCGCGAAGTTCCTCACCGAGGAGAACGTCGCCGAGCTGACCAAGCGCCTGTCGCTCGCGGCCGGCCACGCGGTGTTCTTCGGCGCGGGCGAGTTCGACGAGGTCTCCAAGATCATGGGCGCCGTCCGGGTCGAGGCCGCCAAGCGCGCCGGGCACTTCGAGGAGGGCGTCTTCCGGTTCTGCTGGATCGTCGACTTCCCGATGTACGAGAAGGACGAGGAGACGGGCTCGATCGACTTCTCGCACAACCCGTTCTCCATGCCGCAGGGCGGCCTGGAGGCCCTGGAGACCCAGGACCCGCTGGACATCCTCGGCTGGCAGTACGACATCGTCTGCAACGGCGTCGAGCTCTCCTCCGGCGCGATCCGGAACCACGAGCCGGAGATCATGCTCAAGGCCTTCGAGATCGCCGGGTACGACCGCGAGACCGTCGAGGACAAGTTCGCGGGCATGCTGCGCGCCTTCCGCTTCGGCGCCCCGCCGCACGGCGGCATCGCCCCGGGCGTCGACCGCATCGTGATGCTGCTCGCCGACGAGCCCAACATCCGCGAGACCATCGCCTTCCCGCTCAACGGCAACGCCCAGGACCTGATGATGGGCGCGCCGACGGAGCTGGAGGAGGCCCGGCTGAAGGAACTGCACCTGTCGGTGCGCAAGCCGCAGCCGAAGTAGTCGATCTCCCGTGAGTGGCCCGGAACCGTCGCCGGTTCCGGGCCACTTTCGCGTCCAGGGCTCTTACCCAGCTCTCCCCCAGGTTCCTGACAGCCGCGCTCCCTAGCTTCCTTCCCATGACGGCACAGGAGACGGCCCAAGGGCCGCAGCACAAACGGGATCTGACACGGCGCAAGGTCGTCGCCGCGGGCGCCGGTGCGGTGGTGGCGGTGGGCGTCGGCGGTGCGTTGGCCGCGGGCGCCTTCGCCGGTGAGGAGACGGCGGCGGGCAAGGGGAAGACGGCCGGAACGTCGGGCGAGGCCTGCTACAGGCTGACCTCCGAGACGACCGAAGGCCCCTACTACATCGACGCGGACAAGCTCCGCCGGGACATCACGGAGGACCAGGAGGGCATTCCGCTCACCCTGCGTCTGAAGGTGATCGACTCCGACACCTGCAAGCCCCTCGCGAACGCCGCCGTCGACATCTGGCACTGCAACGCGCTGGGTGTGTACTCCGGGTACGAGTCGATGGGCAGCGGGGGCGGTGGAGGGGGCGGCGGCACGCCTCCCTCCGGAGCGCCCTCCGGTACGCCGACCGGGACTCCCACGGGTGCGCCTCCGGGAGGCGGCGGTGGCGGTGGAGGGCACGAGGAGCCCACCGACGACGAGCGCTACCTGCGGGGCACATGGCGGACCGACAAGAAGGGAGAGGTCGTGTTCCGCACGGTCTTCCCCGGCTGGTACCAGGGGCGTTGCGTGCACATCCACACCAAGGTGCATGTGAACGGCATCTGGACCGACGCGGGCTACGAGGGCGGCACGACCTGCCACACCGGGCAGCTGTTCTTCGACGAGGCGTCCGTGCTGGCCACCGCCGAGGTCGCGCCGTACTCCACCAACACCACGACCCGCACCACCCTCGACGACGACACCATCTACCCGGGCAACGGCACCCAGGGCGGTCTGCTGAAGCTGACGTACAAGAAGGGCGCCATCGCGAAGGGCGCCACCGCCACGCTCACCATGGGAGTCGACCCGGAGGCCACACAGGACGGCACGGGGGACGCCGTCCAGCCGGGCGCGTCGGCCTCGGCGTCCGCGGGCTGACAGATCAGCGACCGAGGACTGAGGCCCGCTCCTTGGGAAGGGGCGGGCCTCCTGCTGCTCGCAGGTTCCGGATTCGTAGCGCGGCTCCAAGAACACCGCAGGCCTCTGGGCCCCTACTTCTCAGTGTCGACTTCTGCGGTGAACAGTTCCTCCGGTGTGTCCACCGTGGTGGCGCGGTCGAGACAGCGAGTGAGGGTGTCGGGGTCCGGACACATGTGGAGGGGGCGGAAGACCTCCTTGGGGACCGTGATGTCACGAGTCTCCAAGAGCCGTTGGACCGCGCCGGCCAAAGCCGCCTTGTATCCGGCGGTGTACCCCCGGACCCAGTCCTCGTCCTCGTGTTCGTCCTCGAGCCGGTTGTCCACGCGGGCCCGGATGCGGGCCATGTCCTGGAGAGAGAGGGAGCCTTGCTGCCTCAGTTCCTCCAGCCCGGAACGGAAATCGCCCATTACCCGCTCCGGCGGAATGCCCAAGCCCATGCATGTCAGCGTGAACCGGAGCAAGTCCTGAAGTTCCGGTGCGGCGTCCGGATCGTCGATCACGATCGCCCCGGGGTCAGGTTTCGGTCCGGTCCGCGGCGGGCGCCGCGTCCTCGACGAAGAGTTCGTCGACGCTCTGCACGTGGGGCGTCCGGTCCAGCCAGCGGTTCAGGAGGTCGAGGTCGGTACAACCGGCGATGCGGTCCCGGGCCTCCTGGGGGACCGAGACGCCTCGTGCTTCGAGGAAGCGGAGAATGGCCTTGGCTTCGCCTCTGGCCTCGCCCTCGAGGTAAGCCTTCTCCATCACCGTGCCCCGGCCGGGGAAGTAGTTGACGAACGTCACGATGTCCCTCCATTTGTCTCCGGCGGGGGTGTCCCCCAACGCCGAGTCGAGAAACTGAAAGAAGTAGCTGGCGGCGTTCCAGTCCATCCCTGCGAGGGCACGGCCCAGTGCGTCCAGTATGGCGTCGATGTGGGGGCTGTTGGCGTGAGCCAGAGCGGAGAACACGGCCATCGCCGGCTTCTCCGCCGCCGTCCTCGGATCGGTGATCACCGGGAGGTTGTCCGGCCCGACGACCAAGGGGTACGTCATCTGGGCGATCCAGCCCCGCGTGCCACAGGAGAAGGGGCCGGTCGCCCACTTGGTCGTCGCCCGGTCGCGGCAGACGACGAGCAGGAGAACCGGCAGGCCGTACTTGGCCTGGAGGTAGGAGACGTAGTAGGGCCAGCTCGATTCCTTCTTGGTGTCCCTTCTCTCCTGCGCTTCGACCGCGAGCAGAAAGTCCTCCCCGTCGGACGGGCCGATGCGCAGCACGGTGTCGATGTGGCGTTCCAGGGGCCTGGCTTCCGTCACGTCGGTGCCGATCGCGTAGACGGCCGCCTTCTCGGGGAACGCGATGCCCAGCACCCCGAAGACCGGGGAAAGGATCTCAGGCCGCTCCTGAAAGATCCGATGCATGCCTTCATGGGCTGATGTGACCATGTGGGCTATGTAAGTGGGCGGAAGACCGTATTTCCGGCGGACGGAAGGCGTTCACTCTTTCGAGCTCGGGAGAAACGTTCCCGGGCTACCTCGCCACGAACTGCGTCAGGATCGCCTGGACCTCATAGATGTCGACGCCCTTGGTGAAGGTCTTCTCGATGGGGGTCGGGGTGCCGGAGATCCAGATTTTCAGCTCGGCGTCCAGGTCGAACGTGCCGGCCGTTTCCACCGCGAAGTGGGTGATGCTGCGGTACGGGACCGAGTGGTACTCGACCTTCTTGCCGGTGATGCCCTGCTTGTCGATCAGGATCAGGCGGCGGTCGGTGAAGAGGATGGTGTCGCGGATCAGCAGGTACGCGGCGTGGACCTGCTCGCCGTGGCCGAGGAGGCGGGCGTAGTCCTGCTGGGCCGACTGCGGGTTCACGGTGTGCGCGTTGCCGAACAGTGCCATGGAAACCCCCGTGGTGAGTCGCGGCGGCCGGGTGGCCGTCCTCGTGCGATCTTCGCAAAGCAGAGGGCCCGGGAGAAGGCTCTCGCTCTCCCGGGCCCCGTGCTGTAGCCGGCGTGTTACGACCGTTACGCGGCCGACTCGCCGCCGAAGCGCTCCTTGTACGACTCCAGGTCCTCGTCCGTGAGCTTGGCGAACAGCACCGGCGGGATGGTGAAGGGGGTACCGGCCGGGACGGTGGCTAGGGTGCGTGCCTCGTCCGCGGTGACCCAGGTCGCCGTGTCGTTCTCCAGGGAGAACGCCTCGCGCATCTTCCGCGCCGACGTCGGGATGAACGGCTCGGACACCACCGCGTAGAGGTGGATCAGGTTCATCGCCGTGCGCAGGGTGAGGGCCGCGCCCTCCGGGTTGGTCTTGATCTCCAGCCAGGGGGCCTTCTCCTCCAGGTAGGAGTTGCCCGCCGACCACAGGGCGCGCAGCGCTGCCGCGGCCTTGCGGAACTGGATGGCCTCCATCTGGGCCTCGTACTCCGCGAGCAGGCGGGCGATCTCCTCGCCCAGCTTCGCCTCCGCGTCGCCGGGCTCGGCGCCCGCCGGGACCTCCTCGCCGAAGCGCTTCTTGGAGAAGGACAGGACGCGGTTGACGAAGTTTCCGAGGGTGTCGGCCAGGTCCTTGTTCACCGTGGCGGTGAAGTGCTCCCAGGTGAACGACGAGTCGTCCGACTCGGGGGCGTTCGCCATCATGAAGTAGCGCCAGTAGTCGGCCGGCAGGATGTCGAGGGCGTCGTGCGTGAAGACGCCTCGGCGCTGGGACGTGGAGAACTTGCCGCCGTAGTAGTTCAGCCAGTTGAAGGCCTTGATGACGTCGACCTTCTTCCACGGGGCGCGGGTGCCCAGCAGCGTCGCCGGGAACATCACGCTGTGGAAGGGGACGTTGTCCTTGCCCATGAACTGCGTGTAGCGGACGTCCGCGTCGGACTCCCACCACCAGGAGCGCCAGTCGCGGTTCTCAGGGTCCTGGTCCGCCCATTCCTTCGTCGCGCCGATGTACTCGATCGGGGCGTCGAACCAGACGTAGAAGACCTTGCCCTCCGCGGCGAGGTCCGGCCAGGTGTCGGCGGGGACCGGGACGCCCCAGTCCAGGTCACGGGTGATCGCGCGGTCGTGCAGGCCCTCCGTCAGCCACTTGCGGGCGATGGAGGACGCGAGGACCGGCCAGTTGTCGGCGCGCTCGTCGACCCACGCCTCGACCTCGCCGGCGAGCGCCGACTGGAGGAGGAAGAGGTGCTTGGTTTCGCGGACCTCCAGGTCGCTGCTGCCGCTGATCGCGGAGCGGGCGTCGATGAGGTCGGTCGGGTCCAGGACGCGCGTGCAGTTCTCGCACTGGTCGCCGCGGGCCTTGTCGTAGCCGCAGTGCGGGCAGGTGCCGATGATGTAGCGGTCGGGCAGGAAGCGGCCGTCCGCGATCGAGTACACCTGGCGGATCGAACGCTCCTCGATGAAGCCGTTCGCCTTCAGCTCGCGGGCGATCTCCTGCGTGATCTCGTGGTTCTGCGGGGAGGAGCTGCGGCCGAAGTAGTCAAAGGCCAGGTTGAAGCCGTCGTAGATCGCCTTCTGCTGGTGGTGCGCCTCCGTGCAGAACTCGTCCACGGGGACGCCCTGCTCCTTGGCCGCGAGCTCCGCGGGGGTGCCGTGCTCGTCCGTCGCGCAGATGTAGAGAACCTCGTGGCCGCGCTGGCGCAGGTACCGGGAGTAGACGTCCGCCGGGAGCATGGACCCCACCATGTTGCCCAGGTGCTTGATCCCGTTGATGTACGGAAGGGCGCTGGTGATGAGGTGTCGAGCCATCGCGGGCTGCTCCCAAGTCGCTACGTGGGGTGACGATCTAGTGGTCTCGGTCGTCTACGGAACCTTGAAATCGTAGCTGACATGGGTACGCCGCCCGCCTCCCCTTTTGCGGGGTGGGACGCGGGCGGCGTACCCATGTCAGCTACGATTTCAAGGTTCCGTAGACGACCGAGACCACTAGATCGTCACCCCACGTAGCGACTTGGGAGCAGCCCGCGAT